>NZ_JAWUZH010000018.1:0-43135 GCF_036281795.1 Francisella sp. 19S2-4 | reverse complement strand
TAAAATACTAATATCTGTAACATCTGTATTTTACAAAATATATCTAACAATTTGGGATATTAATTCAACAGTCTTTAGAATGTAATTTTTTGTAACATTAACAACTTTATAAATCAAATATAGTTTTGAACAAGATTATTATAAATAATCATTTAGTCCAGTATGACTCTTCTAAATCTCTAAATATAATTTTGTAACCCTGATACTCATACCATTTCAGTTTCTCTTTTATAAATTCTTTGCATGCATTAAAGTATTTTAATGGCGGTCTAAAATGTCCGCTTTTATTAGTAATTCTAATCTCATCATTATTAAGTATTATTTCTCCAGCCATTACAACAAAAAACTCATTTATATTACTTAATGTATAATCATCTTTATTAAACTCACCATTATGAACAAGAGTTGAATGCACTCTACTATCTCCAACAGAAATTCTCATTTCTAAATGATCAATACTCGTCCTATGACAAAAAATAGTAAATATATATGTGAAATTTTCTTTAAAAGGAGGGTAATGTTGACTATCATCTTGCAAATTCTCAAAAATACTACTATCAGACAATATAAAACTATTACCATGGATAGTTTTTGAAAACTCTGCCATTCTACCCTCCATTATCATCTTATTTGGATCATTATGTGTCAATGCAAGTGATCTATAATCAACTTCTTTCAAAATACTCTGAGCTACTAACCTATCTGGTGTTATTATTGTTAATCGACTTAAATAATATTTACATTCCTTAAGTGTGGCAAAATAACCTCCCTTATTCATATTACTAATCTCTTTCGCATAAAGAGATACATTATACTCAATAGCTTCATCTAAATATTCACTTATAGGTTGACCTATTTCTAGAAGAGAAAGTTCATTATTAATAATATATCTAATAGTCTCTAAATTAGATGCTCTATTAATATAGTATCTAGCACTTACCGCTCTTTGATGCTGATTATCAGTAAAAAAGTTTGTGAATCTATTTTTTATATAATTATCTAGCTCTTTCAATATATGAGCTTGTATTCTTCTAAAAGTTTGCTGATTTAGGTTTTTCATTAATACATTTTTTATCAATTAATAATAAAAGACTGTAATAATAAGAAATCTCTATAATATTTCTTAAATGCAAAATTTTGTAAATCTTAATTATTTAGAGATTGTCGCAAAAAACCTTAACACTATATACCCAGTAAGCCCTGATAATACCGATCCAATAATCACTCCGATCTTTATTGAATTTAATAGATGGCTATCATTAAAAGCTAAAGTTCCTATAAATAAGCTCATCGTAAAGCCAATTCCACAGAGTATACTAACCCCATATAACTGCATGTTTGAAAAAGACTCTCCTAACTTAAAAATCTTTAACTTCTTAAAAAGAGCTAATATAGAGAAAATACCTATTTGCTTACCTACAAATAAGCCTAAGATTATTCCTAAGGTTAGCGGTTCAAAAATAATTGAAAAGCTAATCCCAGAGAAGTTTATACCTGCATTAGCAAAGGCAAAAATAGGTAGTATAAAATAAATAACCCAAGGATATAGTGAATCTTCCATAAATTTCGCAGGCGAGTCTTTATCACCATCTCGATAAGGAATACATAGTGCAGTAACAAACCCTGCTAAAGTCGCATGCACACCTGACTTTATAGTACAGAACCAAGCCAAAAACCCTAGGACAACATAAATTGATGCTCTATTAATTCTTAAAACAAGACTACAAAAGATCATCATAAAAATAAAAAGTAACCCTAACGATAAAGAAATCAAAGATAAAGATTTTGAATAGAAAAAAGCTATTATAACTATCGCAGCTATATCATCAAAAATAGCAATAGTAACAACAAGCAACTTTAATTTTGCAGGAACTCTTGTCCCAAGTAACGCTAATATCCCTAGGGTAAAAGCAATATCTGTAGCAGAAGGAATTGCCCATCCATCGAGAATATGTGGATTATCAAAATTTATTAATAGATAAATTAAACTTGGTAATATTAATCCAGTGAAAGCAGCTATAGCAGGAGTTATTATATTTGATGGTTTAGAAAGAACCCCCGTAATCACCTCTCTCTTTATTTCTAAGCCAATATATAAAAAATATATAGCCATTAGACCATCGTTTATCCAATGTGTAAGACTTTTATCTATAACTAAATTCTCAACACCAAGTTTTACATTAACAGTGTCTAACATTCCATAGTATAAAGATAGTGGTGAGTTATTGACAAAAATAGCCAGTATAGCTGCTGAAAATAAGATTATTCCACCAATAATTTCTTGATTATTCGAATTAACACTCATATATACCGACTACTTTAAATACCTTATCTTTTTATTATCTAATAGCTTGGGGTATAATTCTACTTATGAAAAAAAGATTTTCATCAAAATGAAAAACCTTCCAAAATATTGGTATGCCATAGCCCATATAAAAGAGATCAAAGACAAACCTATCAAATTACAAAGGTTTGGTAAAAATCTCGTTGCCTGGAAATCTTCAGACAATATTATTGTAATGGAAAACCGTTGTCCTCATAGAGGTGCTGAATTAAGCTCAGGTAAAATCTGTAATAATTCTATAGTTTGTCCATTCCATGGTTTCAAATTTGATAGTAATGGTAGTTGCATATATACTCCTGAAACCAAAGGCGCCATACCAAAACTAAAAACAAAAGCATATCCTACAAAAGTCGTTGCTGATATGCTTTGGATTAATATTTTTGATGAAGAGATTGATAATAGTTATGCTTTTGAATTTATTCAAAAAACACATGATAAATTTAATGGTAAATACTCGCTTCTTATTGATACTTGGCAAAACAATATTCGTCACTGTATAGAAAATCAACTAGATTATACCCATTTAGCAACTGTACATAAAAAATCTATTGGTAGAGGATATCAGATCCCAGAAAATGTAACTTTAAATATTCAACCTGAGTATATTGAAGCAATTAAAAATGATCGCTTAATGCTAAAGTATATCTTGCCAAATTTTTGGCTTCTGAATAATTCTGATAAATTAAAAATCTGCGTTTATTTTGTTCCAATAAATGAACATGAAACAAAACTATATATTGTCAACTATCGTAGCTTTATGACAAATAAACTTATAAAACCTCTTGCTGATAAAATTTTTAGCATTACAAATAAGATAATTCTTAATGAAGATAAGAAGGTCGTAAAAACACAAAAGTTTGATGAAAATTATAATACTAATGACTTTCTCTTACGTCATGATCAAATCATCAAAGAATTTAGAAAAATTTGGAAAAACTAACTATTCTCTTTTAGTTCAATATATTAAATGGTATAAAACTATTACTACGACAATAACACTTCTATTAACTATGAAATATAACACTTGTATAAGATTACTCCATGCTATTTTAGCAACCTTAATAATTATTCAACTTATATTAGGATTTGGTTTTTCTTTTGGAATACTAAATTTTAGCTGGGTTATAGTATTGCATAAGTCTTTTGGGTTATTGACATTCTTTGTAATAATTATGTTAGTAATTGCTAGAGTTCTTAGTAAAAAACTTAGCTACAACCCTCCTTTACCTCTTATCCAACATATAATTGCTAAGATTGTCCACTTAGGAATATATATTTCAGCATTTGGAATGGCTACATCTGGCCTTCTTGGCTCAATGCTAATGAACTATCCTTGGAAGATATTTTTTATCCTCCCTTTTCCAGAAATATTTACGACAAATTATTCTTTAGGTATAAAAATATTCAGCTATCATTATGTATTTGCTAGTATTCTACTTGTATTAGTTGTACTACATATAGCTGCAGCCCTATACCATCAACTAATATTAAAAGACAATATACTAGCGAGAATGAAATAAATTCTCTTATAACCTTAAAGGAGTAATAAAACAAATATGTTACAAAAAAATCAACGTAAAGCTCTCTTTTTATCAAGCTTAGGCGGTATGCTTGAGTTTTATGATTTTATCATTTACGCCCTACTTGCAAGCTTTATTTCAAAGCTATTTTTTCCAACAGGATCAGCTATTACATCATTATTAATTGCCTTTAGTGCTTATGCTATAGGATATCTTGCTAGACCTTTAGGAGGAATTATATTTGGCCATTTTGGTGACAAATATGGTAGGAAGAAAACCTTTACAATTTCTATCCTTATTATGGCTTTATCTACGTTTATCATCGGAATACTACCAGCATATAGTCACGCTGGTATTATAGCTCCACTCTTACTTGTACTTTGTAGAGTAGCTCAAGGAGTATCTGTAGGAGGAGAAATCCCTGGTGCTATTACATATGTAGGTGAAATTGCTCCAGATAAAAAAGGCTTTGTTACAGGAACAATTTTTTGTTTCTTAATCTCTGGAGTAGCGATAGGCTTTATTGTTGAGAGCTTATTATTAGAGTATTTTAATAGTGATCAAATGCTATCATATGGCTGGCGTATACCTTTTATTCTAGGTGGAATATTTGGACTAATTGCTTACTATCTTAGACGTCAACTAATAGATATCAAAGAGTTTAATCCTTTTGTTAAAGAGGAGTTTTCTTTACCTATTACAAAAATGCTATTAACTCATCGTTGGAACTTAATATATGCTTCTATAATAGTTTCATTTGGAGCATTGTGTTTTGTAACTTTATTCTTATTATTACCATCATATTTTACAACTATACTAAATCTACATATAGAAAATTTCACATGGATTAATAGTCTTGGGGTAATTATCCTATCGATATTTTGCATAATTGTAGGCTTCTTCGCTGATAAGATTAATCGTACTTTTATTTTACTTATTAGTATTATAGCTACATGTGTTTTTAGCTTTATCATCTATAATACGTATGTTTATAATCAAGATTACTACTTTCTAGCTATTATAGTCAGCGCTATTTTAGCCGCACTTTGTTGGGGTAATATTCCTGCTATGCTTATTG
This sequence comes from Francisella sp. 19S2-4, assembly GCF_036281795.1. Taxonomy (NCBI): domain Bacteria; kingdom Pseudomonadati; phylum Pseudomonadota; class Gammaproteobacteria; order Thiotrichales; family Francisellaceae; genus Francisella; species Francisella sp. 19S2-4. The sequence goes on along the minus strand of NZ_JAWUZH010000018.1, from coordinate 38,193 downwards.
ATCTATTTAAGCAAGATGTTCGCTATACTGGAATAGGCTTTTCTTATAATATTGGCTTTGCGGTTTTTGGTGGCTTAACCCCAATGATAGTTATTAGTACAATTAAGTTCTCAGGTGATAAATTAGCTCCTGCTTATATACTTACTGCTGGGGCAATAATTACACTTATAGCAATGATTATAAATAAATTTATTCAAAGTAAATCAGCTTCAAATTAAAGATCTTTCTATATGATTTCAAACTCTTGTGAATGTCTTGTTTCAGGCATTTTATAAATAAGTGCAAGTGTAATGATAGAAGATATTATTAGGTAGAAACTTGGGGCATAATTAGAGTTAAATACCCCTGATAGCCATACACATATCATCGGAGTTGTACCAGCAAACAAGGCATTACCTGTATTATATGCTGCCGACATGCCACTATATCTATGATTAGTTGGGAAAAGCTCAGCAACTGTTATTTGGAAGGATGCAGTCATCGCAGATATTAAAATAGCTAATATTATTTCAGCTATTAATATACTTTCCAAACTACCTTTATTAAAGAATATAAACATTGGATAGCCCAATATAGCTAATAATAGTATTGGTATATAAAGTAGAGGTTTTCTGCCATAGATATCAGATAACCAACCAAAAAATGGTGATAAAGCAGCATAGAAACATGAGACGGCAACTGTTATAAACATGATTTTATTAACATTAAAGCCTCTATTAGAAATAAGAATATTTGGTAAGAATGTTGCCATCATATAATATGCAATACCAACATACCCTGTTAAAATGAAAGTCCAAATTAGAGGCATTTTAGGGCCATTTATAGCATCTTTTAAAGGTGTTTTACTAAGTTTGTTAGTATGTTTCATTTCTTTAAAGAAGGGGGACTCTTTAGCTTTTTTTTGAATTATTGTTGAAGATATAGCCAAAATCAAACCCATAAAAAAAGCTATTCGCCATCCATAAGCTAACATCTGTTGCTTAGTTAATATGCTTGATAAAACTCCTACAGTAGTCGCACTAAGTATTACACCTACTTGAGATGCTAATCCAGCTAAAGCTGTAGTTAAACCGCGATATTTTTCAGAAGCACTCTCTGCCAAGGCAACAAGTATTCCAGTATATTCACCACCTACTGAAAATCCTTGTAACATCCTAGCAAAGAGTAAAACTAAAATAGCCCATATCCCTGCTGATTGATAGGTTGGCATAAGAGTCATTAGTAACATAGGGATACACATTAATATCATACTTAACCTGATAGCATAACGCCTACCAAATCTATCACCGATAGAGCCTAATATAAACCCACCTAAAGGTCGCATAATATAACTAGCTGCAAAAATACCAAAAATTGTAATCATTGCTACAACTCGATCCTCCTTAGGGAAGAAAAGTATACTTAAATAGGTAGTTAAATAACCATATAGACAAAACTCAAACCACTCTAAAACTGCTCCTAAATTTATTATAGAAACTGTTTTTACTTTATCTTTAAAAGTTAGTTGCTGTATCATCCTAACTAATGTTTTTTTATGTATAGAATTTATTATATATAGATAGGGGATCAATTACATTGTTATTTTTCTAAATGGTAATTATTATCATTAAAAGCCTTGTAAAATAAGGTCTTTTGATACTAGTTTCTGATATCTAATTTATGTATATGTTATAATATATTTATAAGGTATTTATTTTGTTCGGTCTAAGAGTGCATGAATTCTCACTTTGTCAAAGTGTTATAAGTATTGCTGAGAAAGCAGCTAAAGATAACTCTAAAAAAGTGTCTAAAGTGATTGTCAAAATCGGTAATTTGGCGGGCGTGGATGTTGAGTCTTTTGAATTTTGGTTCCCAGTAGCTGCAAAAGAAAGTGTCCTAGAACAAGCAAAGCTAGAAATAATACATGAGCAAGCTATAGCAAAGTGCAAAGCTTGTGAAAATGAGTTTGAATTAACTAAGCTATACGAGCAATGCCCTAATTGTGGCGGTTTTGAGAAAGATATCCTCAAAGGTAAAGATATGCTCGTAGAGTCTATAGTTTTTAATTAAGGAGTAAATTATGTGTACAACTTGTGGATGTGGAACAGATAGCAATCATCATCACCATGGTCATGAAGGCGATGCTGTAAAACTAGAAAAAGCAATCCTAGATGCAAATGATAAGTATGCACAGCAAAATAGAGATGTATTAGCTAAAGGTAATAATATTGCTCTAAATTTTGTCTCAAGTCCTGGTTCTGGTAAGACATCTCTACTTGAGAGAACTATCAAAGAGCTTGGTGATAGTCACCCTATCGCAGTTGTTGAAGGTGATCAGCATACAGATCTAGATGCTGAGAGAATCCGTAAAGCTGGTGCAAAAGCTTATCAGATAAATACTGGTAAAGCTTGTCATTTAGATGCTCATATGGTTGGGCATGCTTTTGAACATCTTGGTGATATCAAGGATGGTTTTGTAATGATTGAGAATGTTGGTAATTTAATATGTCCAGCAATGTTTGATCTTGGTGAGAAGCATCGTGTTGCGGTTATCTCAACTACTGAGGGAGCTGACAAGCCACTTAAATACCCAGATATGTTTTATTATGCTGATGTGGTTGTTATCAATAAGATAGATCTATCCCCTTATGTGGATTTTGATATTCAAGAATGTATCACTAATATTAAAAAGATTCGTTCAGATGTAAAAATATTTGAGCTATCTGTAAAAACTGGTGCTGGTTTTAATAGCTGGTTGGATTGGTTGAGAGGTTTAAAGTAAATATAATGAATGATATTAGCTTGACTGAACAGAATTTTGAGAAAGTTAAGATATATATAAATAAGATTAGAGAATATATAGAGAATAATATTAGGTTTAATCAAATACTTATTCTACTAGATGAACAAGAAAGGTTAAGTTTTGATGTAAATGAAGATCTATATACTGTTATTTATGATGCTATCAAATTTAATTTTTCTAAGTCTATCTTAAATGATATAGAAGCTATTAAAGAGGCTTATTCTAATCCACAGACGTTAAATAATTATAAAAAAATAATTAATAACCAGTTTACTAAAATAATAAGGTCTATTAAGGCTAATGATGAAAAGCTATTAGATAATCTAATTAGTCTGAATTCCAGTAGTACAGAAACTAGAGTCTTAAAGAATACTTGCGAAAATTTTAGTAAAAGCCTTGGAAATATTTGTGCTAGTATTGGGGTAGTTAAAACGGGTATAAATATTATACAGTCGTTAGATTTGTTGAAAAATATAGGAGAGAATCTAGTTCTTATAGGTTCTAACGGCTCAGGTAAAAGTACTTTTTCGAGGAATCTAAAGCAAAAGATTCGTAAGGATTTTAATAATAACTCAACTATTGTTATTCCAGCTCAAAGAGCTTTTTTTAGTAATCAAAATAGCTCTATTCCTTTAGTGAAAGATGCTCAGCTATCATTATCTAAAGCTCAAAAACAAGATAGGTTACACAAAAAGGAAGTAGAAAAAGATGATTTAAATTCTGATTTTCAAAACTTAATAAATTACTTAATTGCTGAAGATCACAAAGTTGCTCATGATACCTACACAGGACTGACTAAAAATGATTCTATACTAAAGAAGACTATACGAATATGGGAAAGCCTAATTAATCATATAACCTTGAAATATGATGGGCAAGAAGTTATTACTGCTAGTAATCAAGGTAGTGATCCTTATCCATTTATGAGCTTGAGTGATGGTGAGAAAAGTATTTTTTATTGTATTGCTAATGTTCTTACTGTGGAGAAGAATGGTTATATCATAGTTGATGAACCAGAAAGTCATCTAAATATGAATATAGTAAATAAATTATGGGATAAATTAGAAGAAATTAGGTCTGACTGTCAGTTTATCTATTTAACTCATATACCTGGTTTTGCAACTGCCAGAAATAATGCAAGAATATTTTGGGTTAGAAACTATAATGCTCTATCAAATCATTGGGATTATGATGAGATAAGTAATGATAATGGAAGTTTACCTAAAGAGTTAGTTGTTGAACTTATTGGTAGTAAAAAGCCTATATTATTTTGTGAAGGAAATGATCGAACAAGTCTAGATTATAAACTTTATTCAATCTTGTTTACTAATTATACTGTTATACCTGCAGGAGGACATAAACAAGTAACTGCATATTGTAAGTCTTTTAATAATCAGAAAAAGTTATTTTGTAATGAGGCAGTTGCCATAGTTGATAAAGACTACTACTCTGAAGAATATAGAAAAAAGCTCTTGAGAAAAAGTATCTTCATGTTGGATGTTAGAGAAATAGAAAGTCTTTTATGCGATGAGGAAATATTAAAATGCTTTTCTGATAATATTGATGATATAAAAAAACAAATATTCAAAAGTGTAGAATCTGAATTTGAAAATGAAGCTATGGCTTATACAAAACATAATGTGAGTATAATTTATGACAAAGCTTTAAGAATTAGTGAAAATCTAAACGATATTAAGAATAAGATAATAACAAATATAGAAAGTACATTAGAGCCAGATAAATACTATAGCGAGCACAAAAAACGTTTAGAAGGAATAGTATCAGATTACAATTACGATCAATTGTTAAAGCATTTTGATGGTAAAAAAATCATTAATATTATAGAAAAATATAAAGGAATTAATGATTATACGGATCAAGCAATTAATGAGATTAATAACAGCCAAAGTCTTCTTAAATCTTTAGAAAACAAGTATTTTTTAGATATTAAAAAACTTAAAAAGGAGAACCAATGAAAACACTAGAACAAGGACAGTTAGCTCCAAACTTTAAACTAGAAAATCAAAATAATGAAGAAGTATCATTAAGTGATTTTAAAGGTAAAAAGAATGTCTTAATTTACTTCTACCCAAAAGCGATGACTCCAGGTTGTACAACTCAATCTATCGGTCTAAGTAGTATTAATGACAAACTAGCTAAGCTTGATGCTGTGGTTCTAGGTATTAGTCCAGATGCTCCAAAACGCCTCAAGAAATTTGAAGAAAGAGATAACCTAACAGTACAACTTCTAAGTGATGAAGATCACAAAGTTGCTGAACAGTTTGGTGTCTGGGGCGAGAAGAAGTTTATGGGCAAAGTATATGATGGTATTCATAGAATTAGCTTCTTTATCGACAAAGATGGTAAGATCAATCATGTGTTTGATAAGTTTAAAACGAAAGAGCATCATGAGATTGTCTTAGAGTATATTGAGAATTATAAAAATTCATAATTTTAATTCTCCTTTGGTACGAAGGGGTGGCAGTCGCAGACTGATGGGGTAGTACTTTTGACTAGTGTCCCTCCTCTAGTTTAGAGGAGGTTAGGAGGAGTCTATAAAAAACTCTCTCCCACCCTCTATCTTAATAAAAGATAGGTGACCACACCCCGCCAACAAGTTGGTCCCTTTTCAAGAGGCGAGTTTTAAAAAGACCAACGGAGACTACGGTCGCCCTTCGACTTCGTGGTTACTGAGTATAGTCGAATGTGCTCAGTAACTGGAAGGATGATAGAAAAAGAAATAGTGTCATTCTATGGCTTGACCATAGAATCCAAAAATTATGGAGAAAATCTATAGTTTGACAATGGATACTACGGTCGGAACCGTAGTATGACTAACAATTTTAATTAGGCTGGTAAATACCCACCACAAGAGGGAAAAATGCAACAAGTCATAACAAAAATTCTTGTCAATGGTATAGTCCAAGGAGTTGGATTCCGCCCTTTTATCTATTGTCTTGCCAAAGATATGGATTTGTGTGGCTCGGTGCAAAATACTCCTAATGGTGTTGAAATAATTCTACAATGTAATGAGTATATCGCGGATGGCTTTATAGCTGATATGCAGGCAAAACTACCGCCACTAGCTAGTATAGAAACTTTTGAAAAGACTACTTACCAAACTGAAACTAAATTTACAGATTTTAAAATATTAGAAACTTTACAAGGTAGTTCGGCAACCAAGATTCCAGCTGATACAGCTATTTGTGATTTATGCTTAGATGATATTTTTAACCCTAAAAGTCGCTACTATTTATATCCATATACTAGCTGTACTCATTGTGGGCCTCGCTTTAGCACAATACAAAGCTTACCTTATGATAGAGATAAAACTACTTATAAAGATTTTGTATTATGTAATGATTGTATAGCCAGTTATACAAATCCATTAGATAGACATTATCATGCCCAAACCGTTGCATGCTCTAAGTGTGGCCCAAAATTATCATATTCTTTTGAAGGAATATCCCAAGCTATCAAAGCTGGTAAAATCATCGCTATAAAAAGTCAAAATGGTTTTAAATTAGTTGTTGATGCTACAAATACTCAATCAGTCGAAGAACTCCGCAGAAGAAAACATCGGCCTAATAAACCTTTTGCGCTAATGGCTCTAAATGCCCAAAGTATACAAGAGTATTTTGCAGAGGTTACTCTACAGCAAGATGAGTTACTAAACACTACTATTCGACCTATTGTTTTACTTAAAAGACATTCTAGTAGCAATATTAGCTCATCTATTGCACCTAATATAAATCAGCTTGGTTTTATGCTCCCAACTACTGGGACTGACTATATCCTTTTTCATCATCTACTAAACCAACCTACTGGCTCTAGCTGGCTTAATGAGGATTATGATTTAGCATTGATAGTTACAAGTGCAAATATATCTGGTGAAAGTATTATTGCTGATAATAAAGAAGCTCACAAAAAACTCAAAGATATCGCTGATCTAATAGTTACAGATAATCGTGATATTGCAATAAAAAGTGATGACAGTGTCTTTTATACTGTTATAGGTAAAAATCTACCAATTAGAAGATCTCAAGGCCTTGTACCACAATCAATACAGCTATCTGAAAGCTTACCAAATATATTAGCTACAGGAGCATTTTTAAAGAATACCTTTTGCTTTATCAAAGATAATCAAGCTTTTGTATCGCAACATATTGGTGATATGGATAGCCAAGCTAATATAGAGTTTTTTGAGCAGTCTTTAGAGCATTTCCAAAATATGTTTGGACTTAAGTTTGATGGTGTTGCTTGTGATTTACATCCCGATATTTATACTACGCATTTTGCGCAGAAGTTTAATCTACCGATTTATCAGATTCAGCATCATCAAGCCCACCTAGCAGCTGTAATTGCTGAGCATAATTTGCAAGGTCAAGCTATAGGCTTAGTACTAGATGGTTTTGGTTTAGGTGAGGATGGTTTAGCTAGAGGTGGTGAACTTTATCATTGTGATATTGATAACTTAGAGTTTAATCGCATTGGTGAGTTAGATCCTATCGAATATATCGGTGGTGACAAGGTAGCTAAAGAGCCTTGGCGAATGGCTCTTGCAGTATGTCATAAATACGATCTTGAGATACCAAACCATATCAAAGAATTCTCACAGGCTGCGAACCTTATTAAACTTTTGCAAAATGACTTATTACCAAAAGGTAAAACTACCAGTATGGGCAGACTCTTTGATGCTGTTTCCAGCCTACTTAATATTTGTCATATAAATAGCTATGAAGCCCAGGGTGCAATGGAATTAGAGTCATTAACTAACCAAATAATCGTTGAAGAAGATCTATTTGAAATATCTGATGAGAATAGATTGGTTTTAGAAAAACTATTCAAAAAAATTATTAAAGCTAATAATAAATCTATAGCTAGTAATTTATGGCATGGCACTTTAGCTTATGCTTTAGTTGAATGGGTTAATAAATCAGCTCAAGAGAAAAATATAAAAACAATAATACTCAGTGGTGGCTGTTTTCAAAATAAACTACTACTTACTGAGGTTTATAGTCAACTTAAAAGGTTGAATCTTAATGTCTATATCTCAGAAAAAGTGCCACTAAATGACGGTGGTATAAGTCTTGGACAAGCTTGGCTTGGAGCCAAAAAATTTAAAAAAGGTGAAGTAAAATGTGTTTAGCAATACCTGCAGAAATTGTAGAAATAAAACCAGAAAATCAAGCAACTGTAAATGTTGGTGGAGTCAAAAAAGAAATCTCACTAGCTCTACTTGCTGATAGTGTCGAGATCGGTGATTTTGTAATAATTCACGTTGGCTTTGCATTAAGTAAATTAGACAAAGAAATGGCCCAACAGACTCTTAAAGATCTCGAAGAAATGTTACAATATAAGTAAGGGGTAATGTTATGGATTACATACAAGAATTTAGGGCCCCGAAAGTTGCAAAAAGTCTTTTACAACAAATCGCTAAAGAAGTTGACCCTAATAGACAATACAATCTGATGGAGTTTTGTGGTGGGCATACGCATGCTTTACACCGTTATGGTATTCCTAGCCTATTACCTGCAAATGTCAAAATGATACATGGACCAGGTTGTCCAGTTTGTGTACTACCGATCAAAAGAGTTGATCAAGCAATATTTTTGGCATCACAAAAAGATGTAATATTTTGTAGTTATGCTGATATGATTCGCGTCCCGGGATCTCACCAAGATAGTCTAATCAAAGCTAAAGCGCGTGGTGCTGATGTGCGCATGATCTACTCAGTAGAAGATGCTCTAAAATTAGCTGAAGAGAATCCTAATAAAAAGATTATATTCTTTGCTATTGGCTTTGAAACAACTACGCCACCAACTGCTGTAGCTATACAACTTGCAATAGCTAAAAAATTAGATAATTTTCTAATATTTTGTAACCATGTACTTACACCTATAGCTATGCAAGCTATCTTATCTGAAGATGTTAAGATCGATGGTTTTTTAGGTCCATCTCATGTCAGTGTAATTATTGGTAGTAATGCTTATGATAAGGTAACCAAAAAGTACCAAAAACCAATGGTTGTAGCTGGCTTTGAACCTTTAGATGTACTGCAATCTATACTTATGCTTATCAAGATGATAAATGCCGGTAAAACTGGCGTAGAGAACCAGTATACAAGAGCTGTAGTACCAAATGGTAATCAGCTAGCACAAAACTTAATATCTCAATACCTAACAATTAGAGATACTTTTGAATGGCGTGGACTTGGATATATTCCAAATAGTGCTTTAGAAATAAAAGATGAATACTCAAAATTTGATGCTGAAAAATACTATCAAATACCTGAAGTGCAAGGACTAGAGCATAAACAATGTGCTTGTCCTGATATTCTAAGAGGTCTAAAAGAGCCGAAAGATTGTAAGCTGTTTGGTGTGGTTTGTACTCCAGAACAACCAATGGGAGCATGTATGGTTTCATCTGAAGGTGCTTGTGCAGCACATTATCAATACGGAGACTAAAATGGCTGTGAAATTAAATATAAAAAATGGTGTAGTTGATCTAGCAATGGGGGCTGGTGGTAAAGCTATGCATCATTTAATAGAGCAGATGATTAAAAAAAGCTTTGATAGTCAATTTTTAGCTCAAGCAGAAGATCAAGCTGTACTACCACAGATAAATGGTAAAATCGCGATGACTACAGATAGCTATGTTATTACACCGTATTTTTTCAGTGGTGGTAATATTGGTAGTCTTGCAATTCATGGAACAGTTAATGATCTAGTTGTTGGTGGTGCTAAACCACTATATATATCTGTAGGGTTTATATTAGAGGAAGGTCTACCTCTTAAAGATCTAAAAATAATTTTAGACTCTATGGCAGAGGCTGCTAAAAATGCTAATGTCCAAATTGTAACTGGTGATACTAAAGTTGTAGAGAAAGGTAAAGGTGATGGTATCTTTATCAATACAACAGGAGTTGGTGTAATTCGTGATGATTTTGTCACTAGAGATACTCTTGAAGATGGTGATGAGATTATCATAAATGGCTCTCTAGGTGATCATGGTGTCGCTGTGATGTCACAACGTGCTGGACTAGATTTCCAGTGCAAAGTAGTAAGCGATGCAACATCCTTAGATGACCTTGTTGAATCAATCTATAAAAATAACTGTAAAGTAAAGACAATGCGTGATCCTACTCGTGGAGGGGTCGGCGCAACACTTAATGAATGGGCTAACCAACATAATGTAGCTATTGAGATAGATGAGGAAAAACTTCCTATATCTAGAGAAGTTCAATCAGCGTGTGAGCTACTTGGCTTAGATCCATTATATATCGCCAATGAAGGCAAAGTTTTAATCGCTTGTAAGCCTAGTCAAACTCAAAAGGTTTTAGACTGCTTAAGGGGACATCCATTAGGAGAAAATGCCCAAGTGATAGCAACCGTAAGAAAAAGTGAGCAACCACAAGTATTTATGAAAACCACATTTGGTGGCAAAAGACGCGTGGATTGGTTAAGTGGTGAGCAATTACCAAGAATATGTTAAGGAGAGTAACATGAGTCAGTTTTATTTTTTAAAACATGATGATCTAGATAGGATGATTTCTTACTTCTCAGGGCAAGGCTATGAAGTTATGGCCCCTGCAGTTAGAGATAAATCTATTGTTTATGACAATATAAATAATGCAAGTGATCTTCCATGGGGTTATGTAGATATACAAGAGCCTGCAAAATATGAAGTCATCAAAACAGATACAAAAAAAGCTTTTGGTTGGAGTGTACCTGTCCAATCTGTTAAGCCAATGCTTTTTGAAGAGAAAGAAACACTCTGGAAAGTTTCACGTGACGAAAATGGTAAGCTAGCCTTTAACCAAAGCTTAAATAATAAAAAATATGCTGTACTAGGTGTTAGACCTTGTGATCTAAGAGCTATTGAAATTCAAGATAGAGTTTTTGTTGAAAATGCTTATCAAGATGTACGCTATAAAGCTAGAAGAGAAGCTATGTTTATCGTAGCTGCAAACTGTACTACAGCACATAGTAACTGTTTCTGTATCGCTCTAGGTGATAAACCAGAGGCTGATAAAGGTTTTGATCTAGCTATGACAGAAATTGAGAACGGTTTTGTGATAGAGACTGGTAGTGATAAAGGCAGACAAACAATATTAGCGCTACAGTTAGAGCCAGCAACCGGTGCTCAAACATACCAAGCTGAACAAAAAGTAAAAGCTGTGTATGGTATGCAACAAAAAACTCTACCTCCAATAGCTCAAGTAGAAAAAGCACTAACTAGCTCATACGATCATCCACAATGGGATGATGTTGCAGAGAGATGTCTATCTTGTGGTAGCTGTACGCAATCATGCCCTACTTGCTTCTGCCACACAGAAAAAGAGCAACCGAGCTTAGATGGTAAAGAAAGTGAGCATACACGTGAATGGGATTCATGCTTTGGTCTAGATCATAGCTATACTCATGGTGAACTATATCGTGAAGAGCCAAAACACAGATATCGCCAATGGCTAACTCACAAGTTTGGTACTTGGAAAGAGCAGTTTAAGACTAAAGGCTGTGTTGGTTGTGGCCGTTGTGTCACATGGTGCCCTGTAAAAATTGATGTTACAGAAGAAATTAACGCTATTTGTGAGGAGAAATAATTATGATATACCCACAAGATGCTTATTTACCTCATGAAGCTGAGATAGTTGAGTTTATCCAAGATGCTGATGATATTTTTACTCTACGTTTACGCTTTGTAGATGAAGAGTTACGCAAAAATTATAAGTTTCATCCTGGTCAGTTTAATATGCTGTATCTGTATGGTGTTGGTGAAGTAGCTATATCTATTGTTAATGATAGAAATTTTGCTGATGATATCTTTGAGCATACTATCCAAGTAGTTGGGCGTATAACTAAAGGCATGAACAAGCTAAAAACAGGCGAAACTATCGGCGTGAGAGGTCCTTTTGGTAGCTCTTGGCCAGTAGAACAAGCTAAAGGTAAAGATGTTGTAATCATGACAGGTGGTCTTGGTAATGCTCCTCTAGTTGCAGCAACAGAAGAGATTATGAAAGATAGAGATAACTATGGCAAAGTATATGTCGTGCAAGGTATTCGTGATACTTCTGGACTTATCTATCAAGATAAATATACCAACTGGAATAACCAGCCAAATACACAAGTACTTCTAGCTGCTACAGCTGGAGAGCCTCATGGTCCATGGAAATGGTATGATGGCTTTGTAACCGCAGCAATTCCAGATTTAGACATTGATTATGCAAATACTTATGTAATGAGTGTTGGTCCTGAAATTATGATGAAAAATGTTGCTAAAGAATTTGCTAAAGTTGGCGTGCCAGAAGAGCAAATATTTGTCAGCTTAGAGAGAAGCATGAAGTGTGCTATCGGACATTGTGGTCATTGCCAAATGGGCAAAGAATTTGTCTGTAAAGATGGTGCTGTATATGCTTATCCAGCTGTTAAAAAACTGTTAGAAATAAAAGGAGTATAATTATGTCCGCTCAAGATAAATTAAAAAATTTAGCTCCTCGACCTAAAATAGCCGTGCATAAATTTAGCTCATGTGATGGTTGTCAGCTTGCTTTAATAAACGATGCTGTATCACTTCTTACACTTGCTGAAATGGTTGATATTGTCCACTTTGCGGAAGCTGGTCCTCTTGATGAATTTGCCGAAGTTGATATTGCATTTATCGAAGGTAGTGTAAACACTCATCACGATATTCATCGTTTAGAAAAAATCAGAGAAAAAGCAAAGTATGTAATATCTATAGGTGCTTGTGCTGTAGCTGGAGGTATCCAAGCTCTAAGAAACTTCACAAATGACGCTGAGCTTTTAGAATGGCAAAAAGCTGTATATCCGCAAGAGACTCAAGTAATCATCGATGAAGATCTACCAACTGCTAAGGCTATCAAAGAGTATGTAAATGTTGATTTTGAAATATCTGGTTGCCCTATAACTACAGAGCAAATACTTAAGGCTATCCGTCAACTACTCTTTGGTGTAGAACCTGAGAAAGTTGTTGATCCTGTTTGTACAACTTGTAAGCATGCTGGCGTTACTTGTGTAATGGTAGCTAAAGGTGAGCCATGCTTAGGCCCTGTAATCGCAGATGGTTGTGGTGCGATATGTCCAAAACTTGGACGTGGCTGTTACGGTTGCTTTGGGGCATCTAAATATGCCAACCTAGGGGCAATGACACGTAAGCTAAAAGAGTTAGGATTATCAGATAAACAAATTCATGATAAATATAGATTTATCAGTAGCCAAGATGATGTATTTAAAAAGGCTGGAGTATAGTTATGAGTAGAGAAACAGTTATAGAAGTGCCTATTTTAGCCCGTGTTGAGGGTGAAGGTGCTTTAGATTTAAGAATTAAAGATGGCAAAATAGATAAGTGTGATCTAAGGATCTATGAACCACCACGTTACTTTGAGAAATTCCTCGAAGGTAGAGAACCAAATGCAATTATCGATGCTGTAGCGCGTATTTGTGGTATTTGCCCTCTTGCATACCAAGCAGGCTTCTCAAGAGCTTATGAGAGTGCTTTTGATATTACTAGAACTCAGTGGATAGATGATATGCGTCTACTAATGTTCTTAGGTGAGTGGATAGAATCACATTATCTACATGTGCATTTATTAGCGGCGCCTGACTTCTTAGGCTATAGATCTGCTATTGAAATGGCAAAAGACTATCCTAAAGAAGTTGTCCGTGGTGTTAAGTTACAACACTTAGGTAATGATATTCTTAAACTACTAGGTGGTAGATCTGTTCATCCTAATGGTATGAAGGTTGGTGGATTCTACAAAGCTCCTTTAGTTAAAGAAGTTCATGCGTTAATCCCTAAAATGAAAGATGCTCTAAAAGAAGCTAAAGATGTTGTTGAGTGGGTATCGACACTATCATTCCCAGATACAACTATTCCATTTAAGATGGTAAGTTTATCTCATCCGACTGAGTATCCTGTATTTGGCGATGATGTAATCACTAGTGATGGCGAAAAATTCCATATCAGTGAGTATGATGATCATTTCAGAGAGTTCCATGCTGTACAGTCTACAGCTTTACACTCTACCACTGTTGATGGTCAGCCTATACTTTTAGGCCCTCTTTCTAGGATCAACCTAAACTTTGACAAACTACCTAAGCATATTCAACAGATGGCTCATGATACTGGTGTTAAATGGCCAAGTAGAAATATGTTCCACTCAGTAGTTGCTAGAGCTATAGAGGGATATTGGGCTATTGAAAGAGCATTGCAAGTTTGTGAGAACTACTCATATTCAGATACTCCATGTGTTGACTATAAGGTCAAAGCTGCTGATGCTTGGGGTGCTGTAGAGGCTCCTCGTGGTATCCAAATCGACCATATCAAGGTTAATGATCAAGGTTTAGCTGAGAAAATCAGAATCTCAGCTCCTACATCGCAAAACCTACCTTGTATAGAAGCTGACTTACGTATGGCTCTAGAAAACTTTGGTTTGGACAAACCTGAAGATAATATAAGACTACATGCTGAGATGGTTATTCGTAACTATGATCCTTGTATCTCATGCTCTGCTCATTTCTTAACTTTGAATATTGATAGAGCTTAGACTAAATAATTTATCTAACTGTTTGATTAAAATTATTAAGATTTATAAGTTTATATTATAATCAATCTAATTTTTGCTAATACAAAGCACATTAGTAGTGAAAATATTAACTATGTTTAGAATTTAAGGAATTTATATGAGAAAAAATATAACTATTTTCTCTATACTAATCTTAGCGTTACTGTTATTCCTAGCAACTCAAGATCTTAAAATGCTTAGTATGATTGGTATTGCCTTTATGCTAGGTCTTAGACATGGATTTGATGCTGATCATATCGTAGCTATAGATAATGTAACTAGGCAACTAATTACTAAAAATAGAGCTAGTTTCAGAACTGGATTATTTTTTGCCCTAGGTCATTCAACAATTGTCTTCTTGCTTACTCTACTAATAGTTATCGGCTTTAGCTTTGCAAGTATTGAAAAAACTAGTGCTTTAGATATTGGAGCCTTTTTTGGAACTATTGTATCAGCTGTATTTTTGCTACTAACAGGTACTATGAGTCTTCTCTCTCTAAAGAAAATGCTCAAAAATAAAGCTTGTGTAGCTCATGATCACACATCAAACTCTGTACTAGCAAAGCTTTTTAGACCTCTAATAAAAATTATAGATAGACCATATAAAATGTATTTTGTTGGTTTCTTATTTGGTTTAGGCTTCGATACTGCCACAGAGATAGCTCTTTTGGGCATGGCTGCTGCTAATGTGCTAAATGGATTATCTATTTGGTATATTATGCTGCTACCTATCTCATTTGCTTTAGGAATGATTATAGTAGATTCTATAGATGCTGGATTAATGTCAAAAGTTCTAAGCTTCAATTCGAAAGAGCAGAGATTTTATCGTTATAACATCATAATTTTATGTATTGTTATAGCAGCAGCTTATATTGTTGCATTATTTGAGCTATTAGGCTTATTAAATACAAATATTGCTACTATTAATATGATTACAGGTTTTGTCGATAACTACTCATCTACTATTGGATTAACTTTAGTGATGATTTTCTCTGTATTTTTTGTGTTTAAATTTGTAAATATATATTCTAAAAGAAAAATTAAATAATACCCTATAGGACAGCACAATGTGAGCTATCTCTACAAAAGTATATTTATCATAAAAGGGAAAAAATGAAACAAAAGACTCTAATTCTTGGTATAGGTTCACCATTTGCTGATGATCAATTTGGCTGGTTTGTCGCAGATAAACTTACTGATATTATAAAAGAAAAAAATATCCAAAATGTAACTATAGAAAGTGCTGACAGACCTGGATTAAACTTACTGACATATTTAGATAGTAACTACGAAAAAGTTATTCTTATAGATGCTGTATATGCAAAAGTCACACCTGGAACAGAATTCTACTTTAAAGCAAAAGATATTTTAAGTTTTGGTGGTTTTTTATCTTCACATAGTGTTGGGGTTGCACCATCTTTGGCATTAGCTGATGCTATCGGAATGGATATTAGCAATGTTGAGTTTTATGGAGTAGAAGGTCAAAGAATATTTGAAAAGGATGATGTACTTTCTGATGTTGTGAAAAGTAAAATAACTACTATGGTAGAAAATATTATCAAAGATCTAAAAATATAGATTTTATCCTCTATAAAACCCTGCTCTAAAAGCCAAAGGAAATTCTACTTTGTATACTTGCTCATCTAATATCTTTCTAACTTTTGTAAAAAATTCACTATCGACATTTTTTGAGTAATCCCTAAAAAATCCCCAAGTACTAAAGAATTTAAATAGCTGATCTGAATCCCAACTTAGCTTAAGAGTTATCTTTGGAGTATTTTTAACTTCCTCAAATGGAAAGTATAAATCTTTATATTTATTTAGATGTATTAATGATCTTTTAGACCACTTATCTCCGATTAAATCTTTAATCAAATTTAACTTCTCTACTGTTTGGGGATCTGATGACTCTGGAAATGAATAGCTCCAAAAGCAAACAAAGGCATTATTATTAAGATGTCTAATTAGAGAATCCAGACAGCCCTCTTGATCAAACCAGTGCGCAGCAGTAGCAGAAATCACTAAATCAAACTTAAAATCAAAAGTTATATCTTTAGCATCCATTTGTAAGTATTTAATATTTGGATTTTTATATGCACATATAATTTGATTTTCACTTATATCAATAGCATATATATTAGAATAAAAACTTGCTAGTTTAATAGCTGCTTGACCATTCCCAGTACCAAGATCCAAAACATTATTTGCCGCTGGCTTTATAGATTTAATCCATTCAAAGATTTCTTTTGGATATTCTAGCCTATACTCTTTATATTCATTTGCTTCGCTATCAAACTCATTATTAATATTATTTAGCAACATTCAAAAACTAGATTTTTTAGTACAACTAATTTCAAATATAACTATAAAAACTAGGGGATACAATTACTAAAGCTAAGAAACTTCTAGTAATATATTTTCTTCCAACGTTAATGCTTAATTTCAGATAGTAATATCCATAATTTTGATTATTTTTAATTGTTAAATATACCAAGTAAAATAGTCTCTAGTTTGTATTTAAATAAATAGAAAAACAAATAAAATGAAAGCAATTATATATAACGATAAGAATGATGTTTTTGAAAATGCTGAGATAAATATCCCTAAAATAGAAAATTCTACTGATGTTTTAGTGAAAGTTAAAGCTGTAGGACTAAACCCCGTTGATGCAAAAATTAATCAGTGGTTTTCCATGGTTGAAAATTCTCAATCAACTTGGGTTGGTGGTTTAGTATGTG
The DNA here is from genome assembly GCF_036281795.1 of Francisella sp. 19S2-4. Lineage (NCBI taxonomy): Bacteria > Pseudomonadati > Pseudomonadota > Gammaproteobacteria > Thiotrichales > Francisellaceae > Francisella > Francisella sp. 19S2-4. The sequence goes on along the minus strand of NZ_JAWUZH010000018.1, from coordinate 21,089 downwards.
GTGAAATCATCGCTACTGGCTCTGATGTATCAAAATGGAATAAGGGAGATTTGGTTCTTTATCATGGTGATATGATGCGTGCTAATGGAGGTTTTGCAGAATATGCAATCCATGACTCTCGTACACTAATGAAAGCAAGTCAAAAATTAACTCCTGCTGAACAAGCAAGCATACCATGTGCCGGTTGGACAGCATATAGAGCTATGCTGGAGAAGCTTAATATTACTCAAGGAGATAGTGTCTTTATATCTGGTGGTTCAGGTGGTGTAGGTAGCTTTGCTGTTCAACTAGCTAAAAATGCTAGAGCAAAATATGTAGTTGCAAGCTGCTCTGAGAAGAATTTTGAGTATGTTAAATCTTTAGGTGCAACTCATGTAATAAGCTATAATGATAAGTCTCTAATTGAGAAAGTTTTCGACTATACAGATGGTTATGGTATTGATAAATTGTTAAATACTTCTGGAAGAAGTACTGATATTGCTTTAAGTGATTTACTTGCTTTCAATGGACATTTTTTAGAACTTCTAGATATCGTAAGACCTACAGAATATCATGATGTATTTATGAGAAATTTATCTTTTCACCAATTAAGTTTAGGAGCGGCTCATCGATATGGTGGAGACAAAGCAAAAAAACAACTTACAGAAGCTGGTGAAAAGATGTTGAGCCTTGTTGAGAATGGATCTATAAAACTTCCTTTAATAAATACTATTTCTATCCAAGAAGTGCCAGAGACTCTAAAAGAAATGCGTAAAGCTCATACTAAAGGAAAATATGTATTAGTTTTATAAAGCTGATATACAATCTCTAATGATCTATTCTATAACATATTAAGAAAACAATGCTAAATAGTCATCATAATACTTTTGTGCTGAAGCCGTAGAATCATTAATTAACTTAATATCTTGTTGAGGGTGTGGTATAGAAAAGAAAGCAAAAGAAGCTCTTTCTTTAGTCATTTTCTTATCAAGGTTGACACGATGATCACAAGCTGTGAACTTACCATTACTCCAATAGTTCATAAAATAGCCATTAAAAATAGTTACTTTATCACTAGCAGGTATTTTCTGCCATTGTCCTTGAGAGTTTTTATACTCTAGACCTTCACTTGTCCCAAATGGAAAAATTGTAAAAAGAGAAATGTCTGTATGCTCTGTTAAGCGAAGTGGCTCACTAAGCATTTCACCTTCAACTTCAGGATAGAAGTTACATGAAACCATATGAGCCATATTTTCATAAATATCACTTAGTATTTTAGAATTTAAAGATGAAATTACAGCTTTTTCTATTAATTGAATTTGTTTATAAATACAACTCCATTGATCTAACAAAAACTCTTTAAATTCTATAGGAAAGCAACTAGATTCATGTAGATTTGATAACACAAATGAATGTAATAAGTCAGTTGCCCCCTGATTTGTACTATCTTGTTGCCCTAAATAAGAATAACCATCAAACCCCTTAGAAAAGTTTTTTTGCAAATATTTATCTTTGTAAGATTTTTCTCGTAATATAAAACTTTTTAATGAATTAGCTAAATTTTCGTATCCTGATAATGCTGGAATATCTGTAACACAACAGCCTTCTTTGATTAGTAGATCAAACTGATCTTTAGTTAAATTCATCAGATAAAATTCTATTTTTATATTTGTTGGGTACGATAATATCTGAATAAAGAAAAATTACAATTTTTAAAAGCAGCAATTCTTTTAATTTCATATTAAAACTTAGTTTTGCTTTAAGCTTTAATAGTAAACATAACTGCTCGTATGCCATATGCCTTTGCTACATTTAGAAGAGAGTATATAATCAAATTAAGATTACTCTATAAAGCATCTTTCATGTATTGTTCTAAAAAAGTTAAACTTAGTCACATAGCTCTAATTATAAAGAGTCTAGAAGATACGGAAAATTTCTACTCAAATATACTTGGTTTTGAAAAAATATATAGACCAAATTTTAAATCTAAGGGTTTGTGGTATAGAGTTGGAGACTTTTATTTGCATTTAATACTATCAAAAACAATGACTAAACCATTTATAGATCCGATAAATCAAACAGCTCAAACACACTTTGCGATAGCCTTGACAGATATTGATTATTCAAAACTTCTAGCAAAATTAAAATCTTTACACATTAAAATAATAAGTGAAGAGTTTAGTAAAGAAACAGAAACTAGACAAGCTTTTTTCTACGATCCAAGCTTTAATATGATTGAAATAAATGATGAGTTAAAGAAAAATTACAATTTATGAAAACAGCAGAGTTATAAAATACTTATTTACTTCTTTTTAAACTCTGTTGGGGTTTTGCCTGTCGTTTTTTTGAAACGATGGATAAAAGCACTATCACTAGAATATCCTAAAGCCTGAGCTACTTGTGTTGTAGAAGTATCTTGGGATAACAGTGAAATAGCCTCTAATATTTTTACCTGCTGCTTCCATTGTTCAAAAGTCATACCGACATGTTTTTGAAATAATCTAGTTAGTGTTTTACTACTCATTGCAAAATACTTTGCTACCTGATCAATCAAAAGAGCTTCAGATAAATTCTTTATGATATATTTATAAATAGACTTTATAATATCTACGTTCGGTATTTCTAAAATATAGTTTTGTTGTTTTGCTAAGTTTAATTGATCTATTAGTACAGTTATTATATTTTTTTGCTCTATCGTTAGGTGTCCCTCAAACTTACAGGTTTCAAGAATCAACTCACGTAATAAAGGAGAGATTGAAATAACCTGTGGTGTTTTAGGTAATTTATCCAATTTCTCTTCGCAAAAATAGACACTTCGAAAATCCACTGGATTTTGACTTAATGTACTATGAAGTATATTACCTGGTATCCATATTGCATTTGTTGGAGGTACTAAAAATATCCTTTCTGAAACTTGTGCTTCTATTATTCCTTTAGAACAATACATTAGCTGTGCTTCTATATGTTGATGAGCTTCATCCAAAAATGGTTTTCCATCATGACTAATACCAAACACAGGAGATTCACTCTTTATAAGGGAAGGAGGAATTTTATCAATCATTAAATGTCCATAATTATACATAAATAGTCTATATTATTATATTATGACAAGATTAATCCTTCTACAATATTTAGCAAAAACTAGCTAAAGCTTTTAGGAGAGTATCATGAAAGAATCTATCGCAGATTATCAAGTAATAATTATTGGTTGTGGTCCAGCTGGTGCAGCTGCAGCTATAGAACTAGGCATGCAAAATATCAAAACTCTAGTTCTTGAGAAATATAATACCCCTTTGCTTAGCCCACGAGCTCAATATCTTAACTCAAGGACTGTTAGCTTATTAAAACGTTGGGGAGTCCTTGATAATTTATCAAAAGAATCTCTACTTGGTAATGATTTTCCTCAAAGGACTATATGGCAGAATGATTTAAAATCTAATCCTATCGCAGTTGGTAATGTAAAGTCCAAAGGCCTACGTATCCCTCTTTATATTACAGAAAATATATTAAGGCAAAAACTTTCTGATTTTCCATCTGTAACTTTACTAAAAAATCATGAAGTTGTTGATGTTGAGGTATTAGATGATACAACAAAAATATCTGTTATAAATGAAAATAATCTACATTGCTCACTCTCATCAAACTATGTTATTGCTTGCGATGGCGCAAATAGTATAGTCCGTCAAAAATGTAAAATTCCTTTTCTAGAGCTAGGCCCTAAAAGACAAATGCTAAGTATTTTATTTAAAACCAATAATCTAAAATCAAAAATTAAAAATCTTGGCATGATGCACCTATGCCTAACTAAACATGGTGCTGCTGCAATTGGTCCTATAGATCTAAGAACTAAAGAGGAAACATGGTATGCACAAATCCCATATCCCTTTAAAGAATTGCCATCAAAAGAGCAAGCTGATGAAATACTTGATGAAGTTGCAGGACTTAAAATTGAGAAAAATATAATTAATTATCATCTATGGCAGATGCAGGTCCAAATAGCAGAGTATTTCACTTATAATCAGAAAGTATTTCTAATTAGCGATAGTGCTCATGCATTTGCACCCACCGGTGGATTTGGCTTAAATACAGGTTTTGGTGATGTTACTAATCTTTGTTGGAAAATTGCATCCGTAATTCATAAGCAACAAAACTCTAATATTTTATCAACCTATGAATCTGAGCGTAGACCTGTTGCTATACATAACTTACATGCTGCTGAACAAAATGCTCAAGATAGAGTACTTGAAAAAGGTAGTATTCAGAAACTCGCAGAGATTTCTGATAAACAAGTTAATGCTAGACATATAACTCATGCTTACGCTTATTTATATAGTAGTCTTACAAAACTAAATAGATTACAACCTCTAGATGAGATAAAGAAAAATAATGACTATATAGCTCATACAGATCCAGGTTACTTTCTTCCTGAAGTTTTTATTAATAAAAAGTCTATTTATGAGATGTTATCTCGCACTCAATGGAGCTTACTAATTATTGGTAATCATAGTATAGATACTAACCTACTAGATAAAATTTCTATATTAAAGCTTCCAGAAGATACATATCCTCATAAGTATATCCTTCTTAGACCAGATTGGCATATAAGTGCAACTTTTGAAAATCTACCAGAAAATATCTCTTTACCTTATAATCAAATCTCTTAATCTTATTTAAAAAACTGAGTTTTATAGTAAATACCCCTCTTTTATCTATCTATAACAAAATGTCTATAATTATTTATAAATAGTCTAATAAACGATATTAGGACATAAATAATTGTTCTAAAATATATAGTACATGATTAGCTAAAGTTCTTAAAAAAATCATGAAAACCAAATTCGCAACAGTATCTTATTTTAGACCTATTTCTATAAAAAATAATGGTTCTAATATACATAGAGATATAGCGAGTAAATAAAGAAATACAAAAATCTATCTATACAGAAGTTTGATCAAATGTTTCCCAAGTATAGATAACTAAAAACAAGAAATTCCAAATAACAAGGAGCATCCAATGAAAAAATATATACTCACATTAGTTATTAGCCTAGCTTCTCTTATGCTAATTTCAACAAATAGTTTTGCAAGTGCTAATGACTTAAGTAATTGTAACCTTAAAAAATTTCAAGTAGTTCAAAACCTATACTTATATCTTAATTCTTCTAAATTCAAGAACCCTAAAATACAAGACTTTAAAAAATTCTTTAATCCAAATGTCAAAATGACTACTGATGATGTGGTTCTAGCTACAGGATATGACCAGTTTGAAAAGCATTTTGTTATGCTTAACAAGAACATTACAGAAATGAGCTTTAGTAACTTCCGTTACTTAAGTCAAAATAGTCATAATTTAATATTTAAATATAATATGGATGGAAAATATAAAAGCGCTGATTTTAAACTTCTTGATGTAGCATCTTTTGATTTTGATAATAAATGTCGCATAGTTAGCTGGAATGAGGTCGCAGCTACAAATATACCTCTTGATATCAATTCAATAAAAGTTACAAAATAAACTTAATCAACAGAAATTCTCTTATACTTAATCTTCGTAATAGCATCATACTTATCACCAAGTCGACGTTTTTTATCTTCGATATAAGCATCATAGTTACCTTCAAACCAAACTACTTCACTATTACCCTCAAAAGCAAGCATATGTGTAGCTACACGGTTTAGGAACCATCTATCATGCGAGATAACCATAATACAGCCAGGGAAAGCTAAAATAGCTTCTTCAAGTGCTCTTAAAGTCTCGACATCTAGATCGTTTGTTGGTTCATCAAGTAGGATAACGTTACCACCACTTCTAAGTAGTTTAGCAAGATGAACACGGTTTCTCTCACCACCAGATAGTTGAGAAATATATTTCTGCTGATCTGCACCTTTGAAATTAAATCTACCTACATACTGGCGTGATGGGATTGTATATTTACCAACAGTGATTACATCTAAGCCATCTGCAATCTCTTCCCAAACAGTTTTATTATCATCTAAAGCATCACGAGACTGATCTACGTAAGCTAGATGCACTGTTTCACCAACTTCTATACTACCACTATCAGGAGTCTCTTGACCTGTTATCATTTTAAAATATGTTGATTTACCAGCACCGTTAGCACCAATAATACCAACAATAGATCCTGCTGGAACTTCCATATTTAGATGATCAATAAGCAATCTATCATCAAATGATTTAACTATATCTTTGACTTTGATTACATTTTTACCAAGTCTTTCCCCTGGTGGAATATATAGCTCTTGAGTTTCATTACGCTTTTGGAACTCTTGTGAACTTAGCTCGTCAAACTTAGCAAGTCTTGCTTTTGATTTTGCTTGACGACCTTTAGCATTTTGACGAACCCACTCTAACTCATGCTGTAAAGCCTTACGATGAGCAGTTTCACGCTTTTCTTCTATTTCTAAACGCTTCTCTTTTTGCTCTAACCATTCTGTATAGTTACCTTTGAATGGAATACCTTCACCACGGTCTAACTCTAAAATCCACTCAGCAACATTATCTAAGAAATATCTATCATGTGTAACCGCGACCACAGTTCCTTTGTACTCTGCTAAGAATTTCTCAAGCCAAGCAACAGATTCTGCATCTAAGTGGTTAGTAGGTTCATCTAAAAGTAGAATATCAGGAGATGATAATAGTAGTTTACATAAGGCAACTCGACGTGCTTCACCACCAGATAGTTTAGTAACATCAGTATCCCAAGCTGGTAGGCGTAGAGCTTCTGCAGCAACTTCTAACTTACGCTCTATTTCCCACGCTCCAGCAGCATCTATAGCATTTTGTAATTCACCCTGCTCTTCAAGAAGTTTTGCCATTTCATCATCAGACATTGGCTCACAAAATTTCATACTGATTTCATCAAATCTAGTAAGCATATCCTTTAAATGTCCAAGAGCCTCTTCAACATTACCTCGTACATCTTTCGTTTCATCTAACTTTGGTTCTTGTGGTAAGTAACCTATTTTCACACCCTTACGTGGAGCTGCTTCACCGACAATCTCAGTATCAAGACCCGCCATAATTTTAAGTAGCGTTGATTTACCAGAACCATTAAGACCTAGTACACCAATTTTTGCACCATCAAAAAAAGATAATGATATATCTTTTAGGATATATTTGTTAGGTGGCACAACTTTACCAACCCTATGCATTGAGTATATATATTTTTCAGCCATGAAAATTATTTTTTGAAATTTTAAGATAAAGAAATTATAACAGATATAACTTATAAAAATGAGATGTTGGTATTATTTTTCATAACCAATATATTCAATAGAATTATCAGTTACTTCAAATTTAAATATCACTAATCTAAATCTAAAAAGAAACATGCCCTCAGTGATATTATCTTCTTTTACTCTTCTAACAATTTCTTCTTCTAATGATTCATTCGAATATCTACATAAATCAAAGTTATTTGTAAAATCCGAATAGAGCTTCTCAAAATTTATGGTTTTCATAATTATTTACTTGGTAAGATCTGTATGTTTTTAATATACATTATGAATAATATTATCTCTATTAAAATTCTCAAAGTTAATTTGCTAAATCAATGTATGGTAATATTAATTATATAGTTGCTAAGTAACTATTTAGGAGAGATATTATGGCTCGTATAGTAATTATTGGTGCTGGCATTGGTGGCGTACCAATGGCATATGAACTAAAAGAAGCTATTAGCAATGATCATGAAATAATTTTAGTTTCTAATGGTGATAAGTTTAATTTTGTTCCATCTAATCCTTGGGTAATGGTGAATTGGCGTTCTAGAGAAGATGTTGAGTTTACTATTACTGATTATATAAAAAAAGCTGGAATAAATTTTATACCTGTTGGTGTAAAAAAACTCTATCCTGATGAAAATAAACTTGTACTTTTTAATGATAAAGAAATAACTTATAATTACTTGATAATTGCAACAGGCCCTAAGTTAGCTTTTGATGAAATTGAAGGTATGGGACCAGATTTATATAGTCATTCTGTATGTACTGTTGATCATGCAGCCAAAGCAGCATCCGACTGGGATAAAGTACTCAAAAATCCTGGGCCTGTAGTAGTAGGTGCGGCACAAGGAGCATCATGCTTTGGACCTGCTTATGAAACTGCTCTAATAATGGATACTGATCTAAGAAAGCATAATATTCGTGAACAAGTGCCTATTACTTTTGTCACTTCTGAACCATATCTAGGACATCTAGGTTTAGCTGGAGTTGGAGACTCGCCAAAGCTTCTAGAAGAAGAGTTTAAAAAACGAAATATCTATTGGATTTGTAATGCTAAAATCACAAAAATAGATACTGAAAACATCTATATTGATGAGTATGATAGTAATGGTAATTTGAAAGAGCAACATACTATCAAAAGCATTTTTAATATGATTCTTCCTTCATTTAAAGGAATTGATGCTTTTGCTAATATTGAAGGCTTAGTTAATCCTAGAGGCTTTATTATCATTGATAAGCATCAAGCAAATCCTAAATATCCAAATATTTATTCATTAGGTGTTTGTGTCGCTATCCCTCCTGTTGAGAAGACTATAATCCCTACAGGGGCTCCTAAAACTGGATATATGATAGAGTCAATGGTTACTGCAATAGCTAGTAATCTAAAAGCAGTTTTAAATGGTGAGGAGCAGCATACTCAAGCTACTCTAAATGCTGTATGTTTTGCTGATTTTGGTGATGGTGGAGTTGCCTTTGCTGCCATCCCTCAATTTAAGCCTCGCGAACATGATTGGTATTATGAAGGTAAACTAGTTCACTATGCTAAAGTTGCATTTGAAAAATACTATACTTACAAAATAAAACATGGCATTAGTGAGCCATTTTTTGAAAAAATAATGATGCGTATGTTAGGAATAGAAAAAGTAAAAGATGACGAAATATCCAAATAATAGATTCTCAAACCCTCCTGGTAGCCCTATACGCAAAGGAGGAGGTAAAGATCTTTTAAAATTTATTTTTTCTTCGATGTTTAATAAACATGAAGAAGATTTTCCCAAAGATCATGTTTTAGAAAAACAACGAGCTTTAGAGCAATTAAATAATGCTAGTAATTATAGTATCACTTGGTTAGGTCATGCTGCTTTTTTGATTAGGCTTAATGATTATTTCATTGTTACAGATCCATTTTTAAGTAAAAATGCTGGGCCTGGATTTTTAGGCCCCAAAAGGGAAATATACTCTCCTTTAGATATAAATCAACTTCCAAAAATTGATGTTATTATAATAAGTCATAATCATTATGATCATCTAGATTCAAAAGTTATAAAGAACTTTCCTAATAAAGAAAATGTCAAAGTAATAGCGCCTCTAGGGCTTAGTAGTTTTTTTATTAAAAGAGGTTTTAAAAATGTAACCGAAATGAACTGGTGGCAACAGATTTATATAGGCGGTATTACTATAGGTTGTTTACCGTGTGTTCATTTTTCTGGTCGTAGCTTATTTGATAGAAATAAAACTCTATGGGCTAGCTTCTCAATTAAAGATAAAAACAAGAAAATATGGTTCTCCGGAGATACTGCTTATGGAGAAATATTTAAAGAAATTAATAAAAAAGAATCATCTTTTGATCTAGCTTTGATAGGAATAGGTGCATATGAACCTCGTGATTTTATGAGATCAGTACACGCAACACCAGAAGAAGCAATACAAATAGCTAAAGATATCAAAGCAACCAAAACTATAGGCATGCATTGGGGTACTATCAGACTTACTCCGGAACCTTTTTTTGAACCTCCGAAAAGATTTAAACAAGCTGCTATAGATCAAAAATATGGCGATGACAATGCTTTAATTTTAAAAATTGGTGAAACTATAAATATATAAAAAAATTATTAATTATCAAATAATAATAAAACACAATTAATTGCTATTATAAACATAAGAATCCCTGTTAAACGCTCTAGCCACTGCCAAACAGCAACCTTTTGAATGAATCTCCTTAAGAAAACACCAGATATCGTCAAAAAAGAAAACCAGACTAAACTTGCAAGTCCTGCACCTATCATAAACTCTATTTTTAAAATATTTGTACTATAGTTAGATGCTACTCCTCCCAAAAGCACAACAATATCTAAAATAGCTTGAGGATTAAGTAGGCTAAAAGACATACTTAAAATTAAAACTTTGATAAAGCTAAATCGATAAAAGTTTTCATCTAATATTTTTTTATTCAAAAATGATGACTTTATTGATAACCATCCATAATAGACTAAGAAAATAACTGCAAAAATAAGTAATATAGGGCGTACAATTGGAAGATACTTAACCATAGTTGTAGTTAGTAAAACACTAAAAAGTATCAATATAACATCACAACAAAAACAAATTATTGCTGTGCTAATAGCATAATTTTTTTTGATAGATTGCTTTAAAACAAAAATATTTTGTGCTCCTATTCCTAAGATTAGAGATAATCCCAAACTAAATCCCGATATAAATGCCATTATTAAATCCTTTAAAATATTTGTGAAATAGAACTTTAGCATAGCGCTTAACATTAGTATAATTAATAAATATTATTTATTATTAGAGTTTTTAATAATTATGATTGACTATAAGTCTATTCAAGCATTAAAAAAAGTCATTGAACTTCAAAGTTTTGAACTTGCTGCAAGTAAGCTATGTATTACTCAATCAGCAGTATCTCAAAGAATAAAATCTCTTGAGATTAAATTTGGTGCTCCAGTTTTAATAAGAGTTCTTCCCTACAAAGTAACAAAATTAGGTCAAGATTTATTAAGTCATTTAGCAAAAGTAGAATGGTTAGAATCGAGTTTCTTAAAAGAAAAGCAAATCACGGAAATTAATAATTTACATATTTCTATCGCAATAAATCAAGATAGTTTAGATACATGGTTTATGGATGTACTAGAGATTATAAAAACTCCTAATTTAATAAAATTTAATCTCAAAACATTTGATCAAGAGATGACACATAAGTTATTACAAAAAGGGGAAGTCCTATCATGTATTAGTACTATGGAAAAAACATTTACTGGCTGTTGTATTGAGAAGCTTGGTGAAGTCGATTATCTACTAGTGTGCTCTCCTGATTTTTATAATCAATATTTCAAAAAAGTTAAAAATAATCATAATGCTTGGATTGAAGCTCTTGAACAAGCACCATCTCTACTTTTTAACCAATATGATCAGCTAAACTTTAGATTTATGGATAAGTTTTATAACTTCCAAGCCAATATAGATAACTGCCACATTATCCCTTCAGTAAAAGGTTTCAAACAAATGTGTCTCAAGAGTAAGGGATATGCACTCTTACCAAAGCCTGACATTCTAAATGAGATAACAAATAATAAACTTATTATTTTAGATCACAAAAATATTTGGAAAATGCCATTGTTCTGGCATTACTGGGATTTACCTGATGATATATACCATAAAGTTATTACAGATATGATTTCAAAAAGTAGACAAATACTATTAGAAATAAGTAATTACTCTATTTAACCATAAATTTCTTTTATATTATTAACGACAATTTGATGGTAAATATGATTTCTGCGAATTTAGAAATGTATTGCTGCACACCCAATTGATCGTAGCCCCTGTAGCCATATTATTAGCTGTAACGCTATATTGAGGAGTGAGTACTATACTTCCATAATCTGCTATTGTTATATAAATCGCATCGGCAGATGCATTCCAATAAGTAGAGTAACTAGTTCCTGAAACGCTCCCTGATGGTAAATTTTCAAAGTCAGAATCTGATAGATTAAGAGTATTTCCATTTTCTAATATATAGTCATAAACCTGCTGCTTAACAGGGTCTTCTTGGCCTAATATATCAGCTATTTTTGCTCTTGTTGTATAAGCAGAATACATTGGTATTGCTATAGCTGCTAATATAGCAATAATAGCTATCACTACCATTAACTCCACAAGAGAAAATCCCTTATTTGTTTTCATTAATTCACCTTTTATATATTTTTTAAAAGCATTTTCATTATACTATGTCTAAAAAATATTTAATACAGGCTCTATCTAATTTAAATTTAGTAGTTTTAAATCTTAATTATACTTAAGTACAAATATATGACTATTTTTATAAAGTACATTAACTCCTATAATTAAACTAATAAATGACAATACGCATAAGATGCTCACCATAAACCCAATAGATGGACTCATACTAGACGCGATTATGCTTACCAAGAAAATCCCACTCATTTGCATTGATCCAAAAAAAGCGCTTGCAAAACCTTTCATATTATCAAATAAACTTAAAAGATTTGCGACAGAGATTGGTGTAACAATACCTGCTGCTAAGAAAAAGATAGCAAGAACTATAATAAGATCTATCAATCCAATAAGCTTCAAGAAGTCTAATATTACTAAAACTATCGATGAGCAAAACATCATAAATAACCCCAGTAAAATAACATTTTCTTTTTCCATGTACTTAAGTAATAGCATTGATGTTAAAAAGCGTGAAATAATTATCATCATTAATAACATTGTTGAGATTACCCCAAAGGCTGCTGATGTTAGCTGATAATCATTAATCAATACAAAAGATCCAATCACATCAAAACAAATCCCTCCAGATAAACCTGTAATAATAAAAATTAAATAGACCCAAAACATTCTAGTTTTTGCGATAATTAGATAGTTATTCGCTAAATACTTGATATTCATTGCACTAGGGTTTTTATTTTTATTTGTTTCAGGTAGTAAAAAAATTACTGAAATAATTAAAGTAATTGCAAAAATAAGCATAAAAATAAAGCTACTATGCCAACCAAAATGGAACTGTAAAACCCCTCCTATAAGAGGAGAAATAGCTGGAGCTACTGCAAAAAAGATGCTCATCCAAGCAATTGCTTTTAAGAAATGCTCCTTTGTAAAAGAATCTTGTACAAGTGTTCTAGCTAATGTTATTAAAGCTCCTGCTCCTAATCCTTGTATTGCTCTTCCTAATATTAAAAATATAATTGACTGTGACAAAATGCAAAATATTGAGCCACACGCAAATATTATACCTCCAATTAATATAAATGGTTTTCTACCATATTTATCAGATGCTGGGCCATATATAAGTTGAGATAATGACATCATAATAAAAAAACTTGATACCGTCATTCGAGCTAATGACGAATTTGTATCGAAATAGCTTGTAATAGCAGGCAAAGAAGGTGTAAACATCACAGCACCAAAGAAATATCCACCTCCTAAAGCTATTGTAAAAATAGTTAGCATCACAATACCGATAGGTTTTTTTCTAACAAATCTCATAAAACCACCATTAAACTGAACAAATGATCAACAATACTACCACTAAATGATCGATCGTTCAATAGAAAACAATATAAGTTTTCTGATATACTGTTTAAAAGCTAAAAATAAAACTTAAATTTATGGAAGCAAAAGCTAAAAAAAATAATACTCTTAAAAAAATTATTAAATCAGCAAAAATTTTATTTCTTGAGAATGGCTTTAATGGTACATCTATTAGAGATATTGCTAAAAAAGCTAATGTACAAAGCTCTTTAATTTATCATTACTTCTCAAATAAAGTTGATTTATGGAAAGTAGTTAAAGAATCTTTAATAAACCCAGAAAACTTTTCTTCGATAAATGAATGTATTAAACAGGATAAATTCGAAGATTTTGTAAAAAAACTAGTAGAAGCACGATTTAATATTCATGCTAGTAATCCAGATATGCTAAAAATTTTAGATTGGCAACGTTTAGAAAAAAATTCTTCTCTAACTGGAATTAAAAATCAGGAAAACTTTGCATCTTTTGATCAGCTAGAAGAAAGAATTAAGCATTTTCAAGAAGCTGGACAATTATCAAAAGATTTTTCTGCTAAATATGTTCTTTTATTTATTTCAGCTGCAACACTTGCCCCATTTACACGTTCATATGAGCTTGATAAAGATATATTAGAAGAGAGTGATTTTGTTAAAACAACCACAACCTTACTATTAAAAGCTTTTAAAAAATAATTTATATTACCTAAAGAAATATATGTATATAATTTAAAAATATAAAGTAAGTACTATGTAGTTTTTAAAATGAAGAAACTCGCTATAACTATATCATTCATGCTATCTATTACTCTTGGTTATTCAAATAATCATTTTGGTAATAATCTAAAAGCATGTGGAATGACTTTTGAACCTATAAATCTAGAAAATACTGCGAATTGGAAAAATAAAGGCTTCAAAAATAATGCCCAAAGTAAACTAATACCAACTAAAAATAGTATTCAATTTAGAACTACTAATAAAGAATATACTATTGCTCCTATAACTAAAAATATTGCTGAATCTCTACCACCTATTGGTAAGTGGATGATAGTAAATACTAAAGGTTACAATGAAAAAGACTTACCAAAAAATATTGCTGCTGCTTGGGTATATTGGCGTGGGGAGAAAAACTTTATTATAAATGGAGTATCTCAGCCTCAAGACTATACTGTTGAGCCTATAAACACTATTTTTATATTAAATGGGTTTACAAATGCACAACAAGCTAATAATTATCTAATAAATATGGTTAATAAGCTTGGATATTCTAATACAGACTCTATAAACCATAGTGGTGGTTATGGAGTATATTTTAACAATAAGCTATACCCTCAACTATCTGGAACCCCTACAAATACAAATCAAAGTAATATTCCTTTTACATTTGAGAAAGACTATAGTAACTATGCTGATCACTTTAGGCTTCTTGGTCCATATATAGAGGAGCAAAATAATACTAAAAAATTTATCTATGCAATATCAATATCTCGAGAATCTCCATGGTTTAAGTCAAATGATATAAATTGTGGTAATTTATATATTTCATTTAATCAAGCTAGAAATGATTTAATTACAAATATAATAAATAAATTACCCGAAGTTAAAATATACTCTGCATCCTTAGATAATTATATAAAATCAGATAATACTAAAAATACATCTAATACCGGAGATCATATTAAAGATAAAAGTTTTGTGAATATATTTGTAATTAAGGATTAGTTTAACGGAAATATTATACTTTTATAGCTCTTAGCTGTACTTTCAAATCAGAAGCAGTATATATAGAATCAAAAATAGTTTCTGATGTTATATCTGCTCTAATCTTTACTATAAAACATAAATCCCTCGCTTTTTTATTAAACTTATGAAGAATACTAACTTTACTATTAACCTCTAATAATCTCATTTCATAGCCCAATTTAAGCTCTAAGTCTTGCCAAAGATTTTTAACTAAAGTTTTTATATCCTCTTTATATATCTTATTGATAACATGACTAAGATTAACTTCTTGTATTAAACAATCTCCATATTCTGCTTTATAATGAGTTTTTATTACTGATAATAGTCTATTTATTTTATCATTCTCTTGAATTATACAATATCTACGCATAACTAACTCCTATCTTATAAATTACTCTTTTAAGCCTAGAAAAATAAATTTAGAAAGAATCTATTAATCATCTCTATTTATTTTAATTAGTGCCTTATTTTTTCACCTTGTATTTAAAAATATATCATATTTTTTACTAAAGTGAAGATAAAATACACTTTTTTATAAATATATTATTGATTGCTTAGCATAATAATTTTATAATTAGATAAAACTCGGAATCCGTTATTAAATTATGTTTAAGTATTCTAAAGACCTAAAACCTACTCTAAAAAAGATAGGAATGAAGCAAAAAGAATTAGCTGAAATCCTAGGTAAAAGTGAAAGAACTATTAAACATTGGGTTGCAGGTGTTAACTCTCCAGCATACGATACCCATTTAGAGGTAATGAAAATATTAGGTATAGATGAGTCAGCCATGGATAATATGACTATCAAAGCACCTGTATTATCATATGTTCAAGCTGGTGAATTTACTGAGTCATCTTACGAAGAAGATCCTATAAGATACATCAATTTACCAACGAATATGATACCTAAAAATGGCTTTTTATTAGAGGTCAAAGGTAATAGTATGCATTATGACTATAGTGATAAACAAAGACTTGATAAAAAATATGCAAAGTATTCCCTAGATGAAGGAGAGACTATTATTGTTGATCCTAACGATATAAATATCATGAATCTAGTTGGAAAAGTTGTAGTAGCTAAGAACTCTGACGGCGCTACAGTTAAACTTGTATATGTCGAAGATGGAAAATTATGTTTAATGCCTCTTAATTCAGATTTTCAAAATAATGATGAAATAAAACAACCTTCTGAAGCTGAAATTATTGGCAGAGTTGTTAATGTTTTTAGAAATTTTTAATTTTGATTTTAATAAAAAAAATATTATTAAATATTTCTTGCTAAAACAATAAGAGTTAAACCAAGAATATAAGTTATAAACATTAGTACTATTAGCTTATTTGTTCCTTTAGGAGCTTTAGCAAACTCTTTCCAAATAAATACTCCCCAGAATGCTGCTATCATCGTAGCACCTTGGCCTAAACCATACGAAATCGATGGTCCAGCAATACCAGAAGCTATAAAATTAAGACAAGAACCAACTCCCCAAATTACACCTCCTAAAATACCTATGATATGTAACCAAGGTGTGCCTTGTGAAAAATAGTCTTTAAAATTAAGTTTTTTACCAGAGATTGGAAACTTAATCATCCAACCATTGATAACAAAGTTAGATATAAAAATACCTAAAGCAAATATAAAACTAGCAGTATAAGGTGTCATTAAACCAGCTTGAGGAGTAACAAAATCACTAGATATTGACTTTATAACTAATGGATAGAAAAAGCCCATTAAAATACCTGATATTATAGAGACTATAAAACCTTTTAGCATATTCTTATTTTTATTATCAGAAATACGTTTATATATAATTGCATCAATAATAATTGCAGCAAGAACACTTAAAACACCTAAAAATAGTACTACAGGCTGACCTAAAGGAGTCGCTATATAATTTGTAATAACTCCTATAACTAATGCTAAACCTATTGCTAATGGAAACGCTACAGACATTCCAGCTATATCAATAGCAGCAACAAGAAGTATATTAGCTAAATTAAAAACTACACCTCCCATAAAAGCATAGAAAAAGCTTGCCGATGATGCCTGAGATATATCACTAAAGAAAGATCTTCCTTCAGTACCAAAACTTCCCATTGTTATGGCTAATATAAAAGAAACTATCAAAATTCCTAAAGCATAATCCCAATAATATTGCTGAAAAGGCCATTCTTTTGTTGACAGCTTTTGTGTATTTGCCCATGATCCCCAACATAGCATAGTCACTATACAAAAGAATACAGCAACACCATATGAGTGTAATATAACCATTTTAAATCTCCAATCTACTATTATATTTTTTCTTCTAAATAAGTATTTAATTTTTCTAAAGTTGGAGCTGAGTTTTCTGCTCCTGCCACAGTTACAGCTAATGCTGAAGCTATATTTGCTATTTCTATAGATTTTTCTATAGAGAAATCTTTATCTAAGCAAAAAGCTAAAACACCATTAAAAGTATCTCCTGCAGCGGTTGTATCTACAACATCTACTTTTCTAGTAGGAAAAAGCTTTTGCTCTTGGGTGTCACTTTTTGATAATAAAGCTCCTTTTTCACCCAAAGTTATGATTACAGTTTTTACACCTTTTTTATGTAGCTCTTTTGCTGCTTGTTTAGCTGTTTCAATATCTTTAACCTCTACGCCAGAGAGAATAGAAGCTTCTGTCTCATTAGGAGTCAATATATCAACCTTTTGTAATAGCTCTTGAGGTAACTCTCTCGCAGGAGCTGGATTTAATATAAAAGTTTGTTTATCAGTTAATTTACCAGCTAAATACTGAATTGTTTCTAATGGCGTTTCTAACTGAGTTAAAACTATTTTTGATGAGATTATTTGTTGTATATATTTATCTATGGTTTTTTGATCTAATTTAGCATTAGCACCCATTACAACATTAATAATATTCTGTCCTTTTTTATCTACAGAAATAAATGCTAGCCCAGTATTACTATTAGGATCTTGATTTATTGTTGATGTATCAAAACCAACTTTTTTATAAAATTCTAAAAGTCTATCACCAAAACTATCTTTACCAAGCTTAGTTATAAAATTTACATTTTTATCAAGTCTTCTTGCTGCTACAGCTTGGTTTGCACCTTTACCACCGCAGAATTCTTCGTAATCTTGGCTTATAATTGTTTGACCAGGTTGAGCAAGCTTGTCAACCTTTACAACTAGATCTCTATTTGCACTTCCTACTATAGATATCGACATATTTTTTAACTTTTATTATAAATGACCTATTATAAACTTTTATTAAATATAGCTCTATAGAATATATAATTAAAAATTTTTTTTACTTATTATGCTAAACTGAAAATACATATATTTTTTATATGACACAATCATAAGGAGCATTTATGAAAAAAATACCTTTAGGATTAACCGTTGCAATATCTGCAACACTCTTATCATCTTGTGGATCAAACCATAAAAATCAAACCTCAATAAACTCAGAAAACTTACAAAATGATTACTCCCAATCAAAAGAACAAGCTCAAGTAGAACAAACAGATCTAGCTTATTCTCTTCAAAGTTCGCCAAAAACAGTAGAATCAAAGCCTAAAGCTACATCATCAAACACATATCCTTTAAAGATAATAAATAATTCGAACGTCTCAGAGGATACATATATAACTGTTATAGATGGAACAAATATCTATAAAGTAGCAGATGATGGAAGTCTGAAAAAAGGTCCTTTGCTAAGTAAAGCTTATTTTCAAGATTATGGGAAAAATATTGGTCATAGTGGTGATTTTACAATAAAACTTCCTGATCCTTTTGTTTCAGGTAGAATCTATGTATCTGTTGGATATCCTTTAGGTGGTGTAGCAACAAATGCTCCTTTTTATAGTACATCATCTAGTGATAGTAATTACTATATGTCTCAAGTTGTTTATGATAAATTTGAACTTACATGGAAAGATAGTACCCTATATATTGATCCAACAAGCGTGGATTTTTTTAGTATTCCTCTAACTATGCAAAATCCTTCTCCTATAAAAGCTACAGATTTAAAAGAATCTGGATATCCTTTAGGAATGAGTCGTAAAGAAATTATTAAACAAGCAACTACAAACTTTACAACTGGAGTTTCTTCAGGAAGTGTAGCTACGTGGAAAGACTTAATATTCAATAATTCTGGATCAACTATCCGTATTATTAGTCCTTCAGGAATAGCAACATCCACAGGAGCAAATAATCCTCTTGGTTCTATAAAAAATATGGTAAATAAACCTGCCACTACAGGATCTAGTTACTTACTAGATTCTATAAAAACACCTAGTGGATCATCTTTTTATTTACAAAATTTAATTAGTTATTATGAAAGTGCTAGTAAACATCCTTTAGCTTTTGATGTAAGTCAACTATATAGTGCTAAATATCCTCAAACAGATATCTTCAAAAACGTTGTATATATTGCTGATGGAATCTCAAGTAATAGCAAATGTAGCCAACAAATAAATAGCTATGATTCAGAAGGTAAGCCAATATATGGAGCTTATGCTGATAGTAGTAGCTGTTGGAAATTTATACCAAAAGTTTGTAGTGACTTAAGTGATTTATCAAAATGTAAAGCTCCTACAACAGGCGATCAAGCTAAATTACAAAATGAATATATCCCTATGGATTACGTGAGTTCATTTGACTTCTTTAGTCCTGGTCAATGGCCTTTTGATAATAACAATATATTACCAACAGTGTATAAAACTGTTGATACTATCCAAGATAATCACCCAGCAAAAGGACTTATAGCAGAAGGATTATCGGCTCTTTTCTCAGCTGGATTATTACCTGTATCAAACTCAGATATAGAAAAAACAGCTATAAGTAAATCATCTTTAAATAAACTCGTTAACTCTAACAATGATATTTTATATAAAGATAACTCTGCAAATGGCCAATTAGAAGATAAAGGTCCTTGGTTTAGCCAATACTCTAAAGTAATACATTCTATTTGCTATGATAGTGCTACTAAAGCAGGTTGTACAACATCAACCTCAGCAGCTAATAGAAAATATCCTATAGTATACACTTTTGCTTTTGATGATTTCTTAGCGCAGGATGGTACTCTTACTAGTAATACAACTGCTAGCGGTAGTACTATCTCTGTAACTATTAATGATATGCAAGGATATCCTCAAACAACTCCAGGTAAAGCTCCTCGTCCAAGTATAAGTGTTGATACTCCAGCTGTTACTTCTGGATCATTAGAGACTTGTAAAACAGCACCAGCAGATGTTGGTACAGCTTCTAAAACTTGTAAATTATCAGCTACATTTACAACAAAGAACACTCCTACTGAGATAAAAGGCTATACTGTTAATGTATCTCCTATATCTACAGATAATGGCTCTCATTGCCAATATTTAACTGGGGCAAATGGTAATATCTGGGCTGGATGTGGAGCGGTAGCTGCCAGTGATATAACAAACTCAACTGTCACAAAATTATCAGGTCCTTCTAATGGAGTTTATACTTATAAAGTTACATCTGAAGTTCCTAGAGACACTTTTGAAAAAGTAGTTACAGGTGCAGTTTGGCAACATTGTACAGGTTCTACATCAAAAAATGAATTTAAATATTCTGTCATTGTCTCAGATGGCAAACAAACAATAGGTGCATTATCTCCAAACTCTTCTACTTTTTATAATATTTCTGGATGCGCTAGCCCAGCTTAAGTTATTATATTTTTTATTATATATATTCTAAATAAGTTATTTTTCAAACAATTTAAACTTATCGATTTATATATTTGCAATAAAAACCTTGTACAAAACAAATGTACACATAAAATTAAGCTCTTATATCTAGTTATCCAAATTTTATAAATTAAACAAGGAGTAAAAAATTGAGTTTACTTTTATTTATCTTATTAATTTTCTTAATAACCTTATTTTCTGGATTTATTTCTGGTGTTTTTGGTGGAGGTTCAGGACTTATTAATGTACCAGGGTTTTATTTACTTTTACATTATTTTTATCCCTCTAATGATCATTTAAAAGACTGTTGAATAAATCTTTCAATTTCTATGAATAGGAATATTTTTGCTATTTTTAGTAAAAACTTAGCCTT
>NZ_JAWUZH010000017.1:0-43826 GCF_036281795.1 Francisella sp. 19S2-4 | reverse complement strand
AGGCTAAGTTTTTACTAAAAATAGCAAAAATATTCCTATTCATAGAAATTGAAAGATTTATTCAACAGTCTTTAATATCTAATTATTTTTTTTAATCTTCAAATACTGCTTTACTTATAGGATTGTACGGATTACGAGTCCAAGAAAGTTGATGCTTGGTAAGTTAGTAAAATTTAGTAATATTTTCAAATTGCTCTGGGGAAAACTATAGGTGTTTATAATATTGATACTAACGACGTAACATATAAGAGTTTTACAAGTTAATATAGGATGGGCCACAACTACAGGAGCTGCCGATTTTAATGGTATGGGAGATGATGTTTTTACCGGAGGATGGTATATAGGTGGAAACTATTCTTTAAACCTTGCAGAAAGAAACACTAACTTTAATGTTGGTTATGGCCAAACATACAATGCTGCTGCTGTGCCTATGCCCATACCAGCTAGCCCTTTTCAAGATGGTTTATCAGCATCAGGAGTTAAAAATCAATTAGTTTTTTCTGCTCAACGTGCTTACTTTGACAATAATGTCTTATTTGGACCAGAATGGGCATATCAGAAATTTTATGATGGCAACAAGATGAACACTATTACTTTAGATATTGCTATATATTTATAAAATTCATCTAAATAATCTTAGCTAATAAAAAAGTTTAAAACTTTTGACTCTTTATTATTATCTTCCATTTCAATAATCTTAATCTCGTCCTGCCAATTACGAATCCATGTAAGTTGACGTTTAGCAAGTTGGCGAGTTGCTACTATGCCTTTTTCAACAAATTCATCATAGCTAATATCTCCATCAAGATACTCCCATGCCTGGCGATAACCAACACTCCTAATAGCTGTAGTGTCTTTTGTTAGTTTCGGATTTTTTCTTAGTTCTTGTACTTCATCTAAAAAACCATAATCTAACATTTGCTTAAATCTTAATTCAATATTTTTATGAAGTATTGATCTATCATTTGGGACTAAAGCACAAAGTTTTAGCTCATTTTCTAGAGCACCAATTTTTGTAGTTTTAACAAGCTCAGAATATTTCTGACCACTTATCATAATCACTTCAAGAGCTCTAAATATTCTCTGTTGATCATTAGAATTTAATTTTTGCGCCGACTCAGGATCCATTTTTTTTAACTGTTGATAAAGATACTGTAATCCTTTTGCTTTTTTCTCTAACTCTAATGTTTTCCTTATCTCAGAGTTACTTTCTGGCAGATTTGACAAACCTTCTATTAAACCTTTGAAGTAAAGCATAGTTCCACCAACTAGCAAAACTTCTTTATCTCTAGACCATATTTCTTTCTTAAGCTTATTAACACTTGATATAAACTCTGCTACGGAAAAATTATCCGTAGGCTCTATTATGTTTATAAGATGATGTTTTATGCCTGCTTGCTCTTGTAATGTTGGTTTAGCAGTACCAATATTCATGCCTTTATAAACAAGTGAAGAATCAACACTTATTATTTCAGCATTAATTTTTTTAGCAATAGATATTGATAGAGATGTTTTACCTGAAGCGGTTGGTCCAGCTATAGCATAAATTGATTTATTCATTTAGATACTTTTATAATCTACTTTAACAGGAATTTCTTTTTTAAGAGCTTGTAAATAAAAATTTAACTCTTCTTGTTTATATGCATTAATTACCTGACTAGGAATATCATTTTTCTTATCTGACTTAATCGGCTCAACTTTTGTAACTTTATAAATATAAATATCACCATTACTATCTTGATAAAGATGGTATTGATCATTATTATTAAATAAAACATCACTACTAAAGCCTTTAGAGAAACCTTTTGTTTCAGAATCACTATGTATAGTAGTATTGCTAAAACTTTGGCTTACTTTTTTATTATTTTCTAGATTAGCTAATAATTCTTGTGAATTTTGTATTGCTAACTCTTGTGACTTTTGATCAAGATATGCTTTTGTCACAGTGTCTTTGACTTCATTAAATGTCTGTTGTGTTGCTAATTTTGAATTATCAACCTGATAGATTAAAAGCTTATCATTAGATACAGGGATGCTTGAATATTTACTATTATCCATAAAGAATAAACTATTCTTAATTCCATCCAATGAAGAAGAAGCATTGTTAGTAATACTTGCTGTCTTTGCTTTACCTAACTTAGTTTCTAATTTACCAAATTTAATACTATCAACACTGTTAGCAAAAGAATTAAATTGCTCTAATGCTTCTCTATTCTGAATAATCTTAGTAATAGTCTGTTTGGTTTTATCATCAAATTTTGTGAATAAATCTTGGTGAGTATTAAAATAGTTTATTAATACATCTTCACTAATCTTTTCCTTAGAGATAAAATTATCTTTTGAGATTATAAAGTAGCTAACTTTTTTACTCGCTGGACTAACATATTCAGCTTTATGATTATTATAATATTTCTCTAACTCTTGTGTAGTAGGCTTGATCTTTTCTTTTAAAGAACTAGGAGATATCTTAATATACTCTATTTGTTTATCTACAGAATAAATACTAGATAATGATTTATTCTCATAATCAGTTAAGAATGAAGTCTGTGCTATAGTTTGCGGTATTATTGTAGCTTGTATATTCTGAGTTATTAATTGCTCTAACTTATCCATACCCCCAACATATCCAACTACTTGTTTTAGCTTATCACTAGAGAATTTTCCATTATCATCAAAAAACATTGGATTATTAAAAATAGCTGATTGTAATGCAAGCTTAGATACTGCTATATTCTTTTGAGCTGCTGCTAAAATTAAATACTGATTTATCATCTGTGACAAAATTTGAATTTTTTGTTCTTTAGTCTTAGCACTTTGAGCATATTGTTGGAATTGTTGATAACTTATTTCATTATCTCCAACTTTAGCAACATAAGAACTACTACCTCCCATATTTGTAAAAAAGAAACTCATTCCAGAAATTACAAATATGAAACTTACAGAAATAACTATTATCCAAGTAAATGGTCCTTTTAGTCTGTCATTAAAAGACTGTAACATTTTTAAACCTCAAAACTAATAACTCTAATTAAATTTATAAATATTATAGATAAAAAAAAGGCATACTGTTAAGCATGCCCTTTAAAAAACTTAATTTTTCAAAAGTTTTTTTATTTTACTGCATCTTTAAGACCTTTACCAGCCTTGAAGCTTGGAACTTTAGAAGCAGCAATTTGAATTGTCTCACCTGTTTTAGGGTTTCTACCTTCTCTAGCGCTTCTTTCTTTAACTTGAAAAGTACCGAATCCTACAAGTGTTACGCTGTCACCTTTCTTAAGAGCTTTAGTTATCGCTTCAATAGTAGCGTCTAAAGTACTCCCAGCAACTTCTTTAGTAACATCAGCTTCTTTAGCTATAGCACTTACTAGTTCACTCTTGTTCATCTTTAAAACTCCTTTTGTTTTATAAATCGATATATACCAATTAACTTTATAACACTAAAAATATATGGTTTCAACATAAAAATACTAAAAAACCCTCTCTAAAACCTCTTTTATGTTATTTACGGGGGTTATTTCGAGTTTTTCTGTAATTTCTTTATCAACCTCTGCAAGGTTTTTAACATTCTGTTGAGGTATTAAAACTTCTTTAATCCCACCTCTCAAAGCAGCTAAAAGCTTCTCTTTTAAGCCTCCTATAGGTAGTACATCTCCACGTAATGTTACCTCACCTGTCATTGCGATATCATTTCTTACCGGTTTATTTGTATATACCGATACTAAAGCTGTTGTCATTGCAATACCAGCACTTGGCCCATCTTTAGGAGTTGCTCCCTCAGGTACATGAATATGAACATCTTTTTTCTCATAAAAATCATCTTCTAATTTATAATCTTTAGAGATCGAGCGCATCACACTAAATGCAGCATCTATAGATTCTTTCATAACATCTCCTAAGCTACCTGTATATTTAACTTTACCTTTACCAGGCATAGCTAAAGCCTCAATAGTTAAAAGCTCTCCGCCCACAGATGTCCAAGCAAGACCAGTAACTTGACCCACTTTTGCTTTAGCATTCTTAACACCATAATCAAACTGATGAACACCTAAATATTCTTCAAGATTATTATGAGTTATTGAAACTTTACCATGTTCAGGATCTTTAAGAAGGTTCTTAACAGCTTTACGACAAATTCCATCTATCTTTTGCTGTAAATTTCTCACCCCTGCTTCTCTAGTATAATATCTAATTACATCTAAGATAGCTTTTGGCGTAAAAGTAATTTCTTTCTTAGTTAGACCATTATTATCCAAAGACTTTGGCACAAGATATTGTTTAGCAATAGCTTGCTTTTCAAGTTCTGTATACCCAGACAAATGAATAATCTCTAATCTATCTCTTAATGCTGGATCAATATCTAAAGAGTTTGCTGTAGCAACAAACATTACTTTTGATAAATCATAATCTATTTCAAGATAATGATCATTAAAAGTACTATTTTGCTCTGGATCTAATACTTCTAGCAATGCCGCTGATGGATCACCTCTAAAGTCAGAAGAAATTTTATCAATTTCATCTAGTAAGAAAAGAGGGTTCTCAGTTTTAGATTTAATTATCTTTTGGATAATTTGTCCTGGCATAGAACCAATATAAGTACGACGATGTCCTCTAATTTCAGATTCATCACGAACTCCGCCTAATGCCATACGCACATATTCACGTCCTGTTGCTCGGGCTATAGATTGTCCAATTGATGTTTTACCAACTCCTGGAGGCCCTACTAGACATAATATAGGAGCTTTAGTATTACTATCTCTTTTTATTTGAACAGCTAAATGCTCAAGTATTCTTTCTTTTACTTTTTTTATACCATAATGATCTTTTTCTAACACTTTCTCAGCTAAATTAATATCTTTTTTAACTTTGGCTCTTTTACCCCAAGGTAACGAAAGAATAGTCTCAATATAGTTTCTTGATACAGCTGATTCTGAAGAAGATGGTGGCATTGACTTAAGCTTTTTAAGCTCTTTTAAACACTTTTCTTTTGCCTCTTCAGACATTTTTGTATTTTCAATTCTTTTTTTAAGCGCAGAAACTTCAGACTCCTCATCGGCCTCTCCAAGCTCTTTATAAATAGCTTTTACTTGCTCATTTAGATAATATTCACGTTGATTTTTATCAACTTGTGATTTTACTCTATCTTTAATTTTAGCCTCAAGCTCAAGTATTTCTAATTCTTCATAAAGACATGAAAGTAACAATAGTGCCTTTTGCTTTATATCGGATGCTTCAAGGATCTTTTGTTTCTTAACAATTTCTGAATTAAGGATTGTTGCTACCTCATAAATAAATTTATGTGGCTCTTCAGTATTAATTAAAGTAGCTAGAGTTTCTTTAGAAACTTTACCACTAATATCAACAAACTTCTTAAGCGAATCAGAGATTGACACTAATATAGCTTTTAACTCTTTATCAATACGATCAGGATTATAATTATCATCAATATATAAACTATCTAAACTTGCATAAATACAATCATTTTCAAGTGTATATTTAGATACTAACCTTTTTGCGATCCCCTCAACAATAACTTTTAAACTACCATCAGGAAGTTTCATGATCTGAACAATCTTAGCTAATGTTGCTATTTCATAGATATTATCTATAACATCGCCTGAGCTAGAGCCATTTTTTTGGGTTGCTAATAAAATATAATTATTATAATTATTTGATGCCTGTTTAACTGCTTCTATTGACTTTTTACGCCCAACATTAAGTGGAATAGTCATTAATGGATATATAACCACATCTCTTAGAGGGATAACAGGAACAACATTTAAGATTTCTGACATAAACTTACTATACTCCTGTAAATTATTTTAGACTATATCTTTTAATTGCTTTTGCTCTTTTGTTTTACTTACTAATACAGGCTCTTCATGTTCTAATATAACTTTGTCATTAATAATAACTTTTTCAATATCTTGTGAAGATGGTATATGAAACATCAACTCAAGTAGAACATTTTCAAGGATAGTTCTTAAACCTCTAGCACCTGTTTTTTTAGTAATTGCTTTTTTAGCTATCTCTACAAGAGCTTCATCTGTAAACTCTATTTCAACATCATCAAACTTAAATAATTTAATATATTGTTTAATAAGAGCATTTTTAGGTTCTTTTAATATTTTAACCAAGTCTTCTTCTTTTAACTCATTTAAAACTGTAACTATTGGCAAACGACCAATAAGTTCAGGAATAAGACCAAACCTTGTTAAATCTTCACTCTCAACTTTTTGCATTAGCTTTTCAGTATCAAGATTATTTTTTTGTCGGATAACATCAGCATTAAAGCCAATACTTACTTTATCCATTCTATGTTTAACAACTCTCTCAATACCTGCAAAAGCTCCTCCACAAATAAATAAGATATTAGAAGTATCAACCTGGATCATATCTTGATTAGGATGCTTTCTACCACCTTTAGGCGGAACAGACGAGACAGTACCTTCAATAAGCTTAAGTAATGCTTGCTGAACACCTTCACCAGATACGTCACGTGTAATAGATGAGCTTTCTGATTTTCTTGCAATCTTATCTATCTCATCAATATATATAATCCCTTTTTCTGCTTTAGCAACATCAAATTCAGCATTTTGCAATAGACGTACAATAATATTCTCAACATCATCTCCAACATATCCAGCTTCTGTGAGAGTTGTTGCATCTGCAATAGCGAAAGGAACGTTTAATTGTCTTGCTAAAGTTTGGGCAAATAATGTTTTACCAGAACCTGTAGGACCTATTAATAAGACATTACTTTTTTTAAGCTCTGTATCATCATCCTGAGTAACCTCAGATGTAATTCTCTTATAATGATTATACACAGCAACAGATAAAACCTTTTTAGCATTATCTTGGCCTACAATATAATCATCAAGGTATTTTTTTATTTCTATTGGTTTTGGCAACTTATCAAAAGTGATATCTTCTATAGTATCACCGCTTGTAGTGCTCTTAATTTTACTTGCACATTTACTCACACATTCATTACAAATATTACCATCTCTACCAGAAATAATACTTTTAACTTCTTGTTGCGATTTACCGCAGAAAGAACAATATAGAATTTTAGCCATATTTAAAATTAGACTTCCTTTATTTTATTTGATTATTGCATCACGAGATTCAATAACATGATCGATCAAACCATACTCTTTTGCTTCTTCTGCCATCATAAAATTATCTCTATCAGTATCTTTGACTATAGTTTCAAAATCCTGGCCAGTATGATGTGCTAATACTTTATTTAATCTTTCTTTAATACGTAAAATATTTTTAGCATGAATCTCAATATCAGATGCTTGACCTCTAAAACCACCTAAAGGCTGATGAATCATAATCTGTGAACTTGGCAAGCTATATCTTTTACCTTTTGCACCACCTGCTAATAAAAGTGATCCCATACTAGCAGCCAAACCAATACAAATAGTATTTACATCTGGTTTAATGAACTGCATAGTATCATAAACACCCATACCTGCTGTAACCATTCCTCCTGGAGAATTTATATAAAAATAAATATCTTTATCAGGATCTTCTGATTCCAAAAATAAAAGTTGTGCGATCACTAAATTAGCTGAATGATCATTTACCTCACCATTTAAAAAAACTATGCGTTCTTTTAATAGTCTTGAATAAATATCAAAAGCTCTCTCACCACCAGCAGTTTTTTCAACAACTGTAGGAACTAAATTATTAGTTATCATTTATAACCTCTCTTTATAAGCTAGCTTAGAATCCAGCTTGTTGAGCCTGCATATTCTCTTTTATAACTTCAAAGAAATCTTCAGCTTTTTCTGAAACTTGCGCTTGCTCTAATACCCAATCAGTAAGCTTATTTTCAATAACTAAAGCTTTTAGATTAGCAATTTCTTTTTCATTTTTCTTAATTTGCTCTTTAGTTTTTTCTGGCTCTTCATAAGCTTGAACCATTTCATCTAATAAGCTATCAACTTCTTCATCTGTAGCTTCAAACTTTTGAGACTTCATAACACTATCAAGCACTAAACTTGTTTCAACTTTTTGTTTCGCATTAGCTTCGAACAGATTATCAGGTAGTTGATTAACATCAAAACCTTGAGCACCACCCATTTGCTTAACTAAGTTTTGCTTAGCAGCATCAATTTCTCTTTTAATTAAAGATTTTGGAGTCTCAAACTCTGCAATCTCTCTTAAGCCTTTGAAAACTTGCTCTTTTACTTTTCTTTGTAAGATGAATTTAAGCTCACGTTGCATATTCTCTTTGATTTCATTCTCAAAAGAGTCAACCCCACCTTTCACACCAAACTTCTTAACAAACTCTTCGTCAACTTCTGGTAGCTCAGCTTGTTGAATCTTCTTAACTGTAATATCAAAAGTAGTTTCTTTACCTGCAAGGTCTTTATTTTGGTAATCTTCAGGGAATGTTACAGTGATAGTTTTTTGCTCATCTTTGTTCATACCGATGATACCATCTTCAAAACCTGGGATCATTTGACCAGAACCAATCACAAGCTCTTGATCATTTGCTGAACCACCTTCGAAAATTTCACCATCTTTTTTACCAACAAAGTCAATAACTACTTTATCGTCTTTCTCAACAGCTCTTTCTACTTCTTTGAAAGTCGCTAACTGTTTTCTTAAATTCTCAATCATTTTCTTAACTTCGCCATCACCTAGTTCAACTATTGGCTTTTGAACTTCAATTTTTTCAAAACCAGTTACTTCAAACTCTGGGAAAAGCTCAAGATTTGCTACAAATTTAAGAGGTTGACCTTCTTTATTCTCTTTAAGATCAACTTCTATACCAGCAACAGCTAACTTTTCATCTTGAATAGCTTTTGAATATTTCTGAGGAATTACATCAGAGATAACTTCCATACGAATTTGCTCACCATACTTTTTCTTAACCATACCAGCTGGTACTTTACCTGGTCTGAAACCATCCATCCTGATAGTTTTTGCAGTTTGGTTAACTCTTTTATTTACTTCAGTATCAACTTCATTTGCTGGAACTTCAATTAGTAATGAGCAATTAATCCCTTCTTTTTTCTCTACAGTAACTTGCATTATTAGGTTTTCCTTTTATTTATTTAACAATTTTCTAGTAGCAAATTTTAACTTTCATCTATTAGATTGTCTATATCTTTATTATCAAATATATGACAAGCTAAAGCTTTTGTTGTAAAATCTAGCTATTTCTAATAAAACTAATACATCTATGGTAACCATTATTATAAGTACTTGTCTACTAATAACGCCATTTATAATAGCTTTTTTACACTCAAGTATCATTTACAACAAACATTATGCTAATGTCTATGCAAACTACTTTATTGCTTTTAATATAAGTCTTATGTCACTTATAAATAGTTATGCTTATTTAGTATATGGAGACAGTATAAGTAAATTTCAAGGATGGATTTTTACTCCAGCTGTTTTTCAGATAGGAATTTTCCAATTATGCTTGTTTTTATTTTCAATTTTAGCACTTTTAAAAAACTCTCAATTTAAAGCTGCTTGTTTACTATTCTTTGTCATTTACACTATTTTAGACTCCTTAACTTTATTTAGTGGTTCTGTTTATCATCAAGCCGTTGAAGTCGTGTTTTTCATTAATCTAATTGCTGCTTTGATATCCTATATTTTATATAGATTTTTGAGTAAAATTAATAATAGGTAATTCAAATACTTATTATCTAATCAAATTCATTTCATAATTAGTCCAGGAGGATAAATCATGAGTACTCAAAAAAAAACACTAGTCATTATAGGGGCTGGCCATGCGGGCATATCAGCAGCATTATCAGCAGCAAAATTAAGAAGTAGACTTAACAAAAAATCAGAAATCGACATTATTGTAATAAGTCGTAATTCATATATGACAATACGTCCACGTATGTACATAAAAGAGCTAGAGGAAGCAACTATAAGAGTTAAGAACTTTTTGACTCCAATAAAAGTACACTTTATTGAAGCTGAAGTAACTAACATTGATAGTCAAAAGCAATCTATTATTATAAGTGATTCTGATAAGCAACAAAAAGAACTGCATTTTGATAGTTTAATACTTTGTGCAGGTAGTGAACTAGCTCAACCTAGAATCAAAGGGATAGAAACTGTCTATAATATAGATACTTATAAAGCTGCTTTACACCTTAGAAATGCATTAACAGATTTCTTACTTAAAGCAGAATCTACTAAATCTCAAAGCAATAAAATTAAAGTGGCTGTGCTTGGTGGTGGAATAACAGGAATTGAGCTTGCGTGCGAACTCCCAGTAACATTAAAAAAACTAACTTTTGAACTTGGATTAAAGTCAAGTTTTGACCTTGAGGTTTCAATAGTTGATCGTGGTGATGTTACTTACTCGCTAGGAGAAGATCCTCGAAAATATCTTGTAGATGCATTTAACCTAGCAAATGTTAAGTGTCTAAACCATGCATCTATTACAGAGGCTACTCAAATTGAAGTTGATAAAGGATCTGTGACAATAAATGATGAAGTTCTTGAATTTAACTTTATCGTTTCTGCATTAGGAATGAAGGCAACAGATCTTAATAAACTATTACCTTATGATAAAGATCCAGCAGGCAGAATAAAAGTTAATCAATACTTACAAACACCAAATGAGAATATCTTTATAGCTGGAGATGCTGCAAATGTAAAAGTTGATGATGAGCACTATGCTGTAATGTCATGTCAACAAGGTAGACCTCAAGGTAGACTCGCTGGACATAATGCAATACATCATTTACTAGGCATTCCAGAAATGGAAGAGTACTATCAGCCAAACTATGTGACATGTGTTGATTTAGGTGAATATGGTGGATTATATACAGAAGGATGGGAAAGAAAAATTAAAAAATTTGGCATGGAAGCCAGAGAAATCAAGAAACATATAAACCTTGAAAGAATATACCCTCCTAATAGAAGAGATGAAATAGGTATTTTTCAAGAAGCTGGAGAGCTTCAATTTATAGCTCCTCATGAGTCTCATGAAATTGCTAAGAAGGCTAAATAAGGTATAATAAATATATAAAAAATGTCTTGTTATTGACAGTACCTAGACTTAATATCTTCAATAGCTTGTGTATACATAGCATCCATTTCTGCTCTTGAACCAACTCCACTACCAATTTCATAAAGTTTACCATCACTAATACCATAAATAGCTGCATGAATAGTAAACTCTAAACCTTTTGCCCAAGCATCTTTAACAACTGTAGTTTTACATAGATTTAAAGCTTGATGAAGTGCATTAAGCTCACACATCATATCCACTTTTCTCTTCATATAAGTCTCTTCATCATCTTTTACGTATGCTAGAGTTTCTTCTATAAATTGCTTATTTTGCTCTTTAACTTCACGAATAGATGTTAACCAGTTATCAATCAAACCATAGCTTTTATCTCTAACAATGGTTTCGACACCACCACAAGCATAATGACCGCAAATAATAATTTTTTTAACCTTAAGAACCTCTACTGCAAACTGTAGTACTGATAAACAGTTCAGATCAGTAAGAGAAACCACGTTTGCAACATTACGATGAACAAATACTTCTCCAGGGATAAGGCCGCAAACCTGATTAGCTGGCACACGACTATCTGAACAACCTATCCAAAGATATTCTGGAGATTGACCTTTTGATAGTGTTTCAAAAAACTCAGGATTTGTTTTTTTGATTTCTTCAGCCCAAGCTCTATTACCTTTTATTAATTCAGCTATATTACTCATTTACGCTCCTCTCTTTATCTGAAATATTTTTCATATATTATACTTCATATACTATATTAGTATATTTTAATGAACAAGTATTTTATTTAAATTTAATACAACTTTATATTGTTACTTCACCTTGCAAAGAAACATTAAAAGCATCTTTAATCTGCTGCTGAGAAATGCCAGGCTGACTTAATAAATAAAAAAGTTTACCTAATGCTGCCTCATCTGTCATATCATACCCAGATACAACTCCAGCATCAACAAGCCCACGGGCTGCTTTATAAGTCTGCATCTCTACACTTCCATATAGACACTGAGTACAATTAACTATCACAACTCCTCTTTGGTTAGCTTTTGCTAACGTCTTATGAATATTAGGATCATCCATCATATTACCAGAACCATAAGTTTTTAAAATTAAACCTTGTAACGGCGGTTCAAGAACAGCTTCTAATATGTCATTATCCATACCTGGAAAAACACTTAAAATCGCAATTTTAGGTACACCAAATGTTTCTAAAGTTGGTAATTCATATGTATCAGATCTTTGCCATAATCTTCTTTTTTTAACATCAATATCAATCCCAACCTTTGCTAAACTAGGATAATTGGGAGAGTCAAAAGCTTCAAAATCTGTAGCGGATATTTTTGTAGTTCGATTACCACGCATAAGTCTTTGATTAAAATAAACACAAACCTCTTTTATATCATCACTACAGGCAAATATTAAACTATTTAAAATATTTGATATAGCGTCAGATCTTATTTTTGATATTGGGATTTGTGAGCCTGTTACAATTACAGGTTTTTGGATCTCTCCTAGCATAAAAGATAATACTGAGGCTGTATAAGCTAGCGTGTCTGTTCCATGTAAAATCACAAAACCATCATAATCTTTATAATTTTTTATTATATCTAAAGCTAGTGATACCCATCTTTTTGGGTTGATATTTGATGAATCAATTAAATTTGTGTACTCTTTGATCTTAAACTCCGGCATATTATATTCATAGAAATCACGAATACCTTCAACAGTTTTAGTCAAATAGCCAGGCTCAACATCATATCCTTGCTCTGTATTAATCATACCAATAGTGCCGCCTGTATATAAAACGAGTATCTTCTTATGGCTAAGATTTTCCATTTTATTTTTTCTCCATTAGTTCTTCAATCGCTTTATTTGCAAGCTCATCAGCCTTTTCATTACCTTGATTACCACTATGACCTTTTACCCAACTCCAAGTAACGTTATGAACTTGGCTTAAACTATCAAGCTCTTGCCACAAATCTTTATTTTTGACTTCTTTTTTAGCTGCAGTCTTCCAACCATTAGCTTTCCAGTTTGCTAACCATTGATTAATACCATTTTGCAAATATTTAGAATCAGTGAAAATAGTAATTTCACATTTTCTTTTCAGAGCTTTTAATGTTTGGATAGCTGCTAAAAGTTCCATTCTATTATTGGTAGTTTCTTTCTCAGCGCCATATATTTCCTTATCAACACCATTATAGCTAAGTATAGCTCCCCAACCACCTATACCAGGATTACCTTTACAAGCTCCATCTGTATAAGCTATAACTTTATTTTTTTTGCTGAAAATCCCCATATATCTCCTTAGCACACTCTCCCCTATATGCTCGTTTTTTCCCTGACTCAGTCACCAAATCAGAAACCTTTAAGCCATCAACTATAAAAAAATTATCTTTTTTAAAGATCACAACATAGTTTTTACTTATTACTCTTTTAAATAAATCGATAAAAATATTACCAGTCGGATTTATTAATTGAACTTTTTTACTAACAAATCCATTTGCTAAAAATTTCGATACTATTCTATAAAGACGAACATCTCCTGAACAGGCTACAATAACTTCACCATCATCTGCCAAACAAAAATGTAATTGTTTAAGAAGAGCCTTCATTTCTTTAAAACAACATGAAAAGTTCTGATCTAAAACTACTAAATCAAAGAATTTATACTCAAATGGCCATGCCTCAACATCAAAAATACAGCCTTTTTTGTATTGTGTTTTTAAGTAACCAGAACAAACGACTTTTTTTAATACATTAATATTATCAAGGTATGCTTGATCATTATTAGTTATAACAAGAGCTTTTTTATACCATCTTTGAGCAAGATATCTAATTATAATTCGCTCTTTTATATTCATAACTTTTAACCTACCAAATTTCTCATTCTATCAAAATAATCAGGACATGTTTTACTTACAGCTTCTGCATTATTGACTATAACACCTTCATTTCTTAATCCTAAGAGAGCTAGAGACATAGCAATTCTATGATCATTATAGCTATCAACTTCTGCTGGTTGGAATTTACTTCTTGATGGTGAAATTAAAATACTATCTTGAGTAGTTTCAATATACATACCTAGTCTTGTAAGTCCTTCAGCCATTGCTGATACTCTATCAGATTCTTGGCCTCGTGTATGACTAAGTCCAGAAATATGTGTATCTGAATTGGCAAAGCAAGCTATTGCAGCTAACGTCATAAAAGTATCTGAAAAGTTGCGCATATTGATATTCACTCCCTTTAACTCTTGTGTACCTGTGACTTCTATACCATCATCATGATATTTAACATTACAACCTATCATTTCTAACACTTCAAGAAATTTAATATCTCCCTGTTTAGAGTTTTTAGTTACATTCATAACTTTTATAGTAGAGTCTGTAATAGCTGCAAATGCCCAAAAGTATGAAGCCGTTGAGACATCCGGTTCAACTATATATTTCCCTGGAGATATATAATTAGATTTCTTAGCATTATATATATTACCATCAACGTTCACATCAGCTCCAAACTCAGCCATAACTTTTACCGTCATATCTAAATATGGTTGCTTATGATCTGTAATCGAATTTAATTCTAATCCTTGTTGCATAAATGGCGCTGCCATAAGTAAGCCAGAAGCAAATTGTGAACTTTTTTTACCATCAACCTCAATACTACCTCCCTCTAAAGAGTTTGCATTAATAGTCATAGGCATTGCGTGGCTCTTCTCATGATATACTGCTTTCATTCCAAGCTCTTCTAAAGGCTTAAGCTGATCTGCAAGCGGTCTTTCCATCATTCTTTGTTTAGCATAAACATAATAATCACCTGATCCTTGCACTGCACACATAGGGATTATAAATCTAGTTAGTGTTCCTGATTCATTACAAAATATCTTCGCGTTCTTATTTTGAAACTCTCCGTTACAACCACGTATATTCAAAGTTTTATTATCTTGATTATGCTCTATACTACAGCCGAGCTCTTTTAATGCTGCAACACATGCTAAAACATCCGTACTATTTGGTAAATTTTCAAAATTAGTTTCGCCACTTGCCATAGCTGCAATAATTAAAGATCTATTTGAGATACTTTTTGAACCATCTAAATAAACATTTTCTGTTATTTTTGATTCTATTTTAGGTATAAAATCCTTCATCACTTTTTAATAAGAAATAAATATATAACCGATATATTATCATAAATAGACTAGTTTTTATTCATCATAATATGCTCTTATTATTAATCATTTTCTTTATATTTGCTAATATAAAATTTAAAAGCATTTAATTAAGTGTAAGAAGCAAAGTAATCAAGATATTATTCTTGTGAAGAATTTAAACTTTTTACTAAAAATATTATTATTTTCTAACTTCTATTTTTAATAGCTTTTTTTAATTTAGCTAAAGCTTCTTCTTCTATCTGGCGAACTCTCTCTGCAGAAATTTTATATTTAGCTGCTAAATCTTGTAGAGTTGCTTTCTTATCTAGTAAATATCGAGACATAATAATATCTTTTGTACGAGTATCAAAGCCACTTAAAACATCTTTTACAATTGCTTTAAAATTATCGTAATAGTCTTGCTGAACTACTTGATGCTCAACATTGGATGATTTATCTTCTAGATATAGACTTTGTTGTGCTGTTTGTTCACCCTCATCATCTTTATATGGAAGATCTAGACTAGCATCACCTTGACACATTCTTTTTTCCATCTCGATAACTGTTTCTTCTTTGACATTAAGCTCCTCTGCTAACTGCTTAATATCATCTGAACTTAACCAGCCAACTTTATCCTTAGAGCTTCGAAGATTGAAAAAGAGTTTCCGTTGAGCTTTTGTTGTTGCTACTTTTACGATTTTCCAATTTTTTAAGACATAATCATGCATTTCAGCTTTAATCCAATGCACTGCAAAAGAGACCAACCTAACACCTTGTTCTGGATCAAACTTACTTACAGCCTTCATAAGCCCAATATTACCCTCTTGGATAAGATCTGCTATTGATAGCCCATAGCCTGAGAAGCTCTTAGCAATTTTAGTCACAAATCTTAAATGCGATAAAACTAATTGTTGAGCAGCATCAAGATCTTTTTTATATTTATAGCGTTTTGCTAATTCCTGCTCTTCTTCTAAAGATAAAATAGGTAAGCTATTAACAAAATTAAGGTATGAATTAAGATTATTATCAGATACAACAGGTAAGGTTTTTGGTTTTGTAGCTGGTAATAACTTTTTTTTAGACATATGGCTCCTACTAAATTTCGGTTTACTGATAGTAATAAGCCTGATTTAATTTATTAATTTGAGCTTGTTGTTTTTGTAAAGCATAAGCAAACTCTTTTTGCATTTGCATCATCATAACGTTTAGTTGAGCTATTTTTTGATCTTGCATATTAGTATATGCTACTAATTTCTCGATTGTATCTTTCTTTTGCATATAGCTAGCATATTTTTGCTGTGCTTGCTTAAGTTGATCTAAACTTACCCAACCAGTGTTTCCATTAGTCTTATTAACAACTTCACACCAACCTGTATTTTTACAATAAAAGATATTGTAATCATCTTGATTTTTAAGCGTAATCTTACCACTAATTTTTGAAGTTGCATCTTCCTTAGTATATATATTCACAAGATCATGATGATTTTTTGTACATTGTTTAGTTTGCTCTTGCTTTGCAACAACAGTTTTGTCACTAGACATTGCTAAACTTACACCAGCTCCGAATACCAAAAGTCCCATTGTCAAAATAATTTTTTTCATAAATTAATTCCTTTTTTTTAATCTCTCAAGTTCATTATACATTATTTAATCGCTATAAATTATTACCAAATATTAAAGTAAAGGAACATCTTCTTTATTTATCTGTTTAGGTAATAAAGACTCTCTATTTAAACCTAAAGCCACAGCTACAACACCTGCGACATAAATAGACGAGTAAGTACCTACTACAATACCTAACATAAGAGCTAAAGAGAAGTAATGTACTGAACTACCACCAAATAAAAACAATACAACAACAACAAGCATTGTTAAACCTGAAGTTAGTATAGTTCTCGATAAAGTATCATTAATACTTCTATTTACAACTTCTATAACACTTGCATTACGCATTTTTCTAAAGTTTTCACGAACTCTATCATAAATTACTACAGTATCATTAAGTGAATAACCAATTACAGC
Organism: Francisella sp. 19S2-4; assembly: GCF_036281795.1. Classification (NCBI taxonomy): domain Bacteria; kingdom Pseudomonadati; phylum Pseudomonadota; class Gammaproteobacteria; order Thiotrichales; family Francisellaceae; genus Francisella; species Francisella sp. 19S2-4. Next base: position 26,640 of record NZ_JAWUZH010000017.1, on the reverse strand, counting down.
TAAAATAGCAGCTAGAACTGTTAAATCAAACTCCAACTGAAAAGCTGAAAATATACCTAATATAACAATAGGATCGTGTAGTAATGCAATACAAGCACTTACACCAAACTTCATTTCAAATCTAGCACTTATATAAATCAATATACATACCATGGCAATAACTATTGCTAAAACACCATTACTTGCTAGTTCTTTACCAACTTGCGGACCAATATAGTTAATACTCTCTACCTTAGCACCTAAAGTAGTCTCAACTTCATTTTGTAGTTGCTGTTGAGCATCTTCTAAATTTTTAGCTTTAGAGTTAACTTCATTAGGAGCAAATTTGATCAAATAATTATTATTATCTCCAAAAGTTGTTATGGTAGTATTATTAAAGCCAATTTTTTCTAGTTTTTTAGTCATCGCTTCTGAGTCTAGCTTTTCAGACGTATGTACCTGTACTTGATAACCACCTGTAAAATCCAAACCAAGATTTAGACCTTTAGTAAATATAAAAAACAATGAGATAATAATCATAAGTATTGAAAAAGCAGTTGTGTACTTTTTGATACCTAAGAAATCTATCTGTGTCTTTTGTTTAAAAAATTCCATTATAAACCCAACCTAAAATTATATTCCTATAGAAATCTTTTCTAATTTCTTCTTTTTACCATAAACAAAATTAGTCATAGCTCTAGAAACAGTAACTGATGTAAACATAGATGTAACAATACCTATCATCAATGTAATAGCAAATCCCTTAACTGCTCCCGTACCTATAAAGAAAAGTATAACTGCAACAATTAATGTAGTAATGTTAGAGTCAACAATCGTTGTAAATGCTTTTTCATATCCTATATGAATAGCACTTTGACGTGGCATACCTGCACGAATCTCTTCTCTAATTCTTTCAAAAATTAAAACGTTACCATCAATTGACATACCAAGGTTAAGTACTATACCTGCTATACCTGGTAGTGTTAATGTCGCACCAGGAATAATAGACATAACAGCTACAATAAGTATCAAGTTCATAATTAGAGCAACGTTTGCAATAATACCAAATACTCGATAGTAAGCTAAGATAAATACAACAACAGCTAAAAGAGCTACCACTATAGATAGCATACCTTTTTCAATATTGTCTTTACCTAAACTAGGACCTATCTGCTGCTCTTGAACTATATGAACAGGAACCTGTAATGAGCCAGACTTAATCATTAGCGCAAGATTATTTGCTTCTTTCTGATTTAATCCAGTAATTTGAAAATGTGAACCAAGTGCTGACTGAATAGTAGCTACATTTATTAACTTCTCAGTTTTGTTAACTACATTTCTCTCTTTGCCATCTTTTTCTTTAACTTTTTCATAAGTAGTATTTACAAGCATTACACCCATAGGGTTGCCAACATTTTTACCAGTTATCTTTCTAAAACTACTAGCAGCCCCTCTACTTAGTTCAACCATAACTATTGGTGTACCTGTTTGACGATCTACTGAAGGACTCGCTCCAATAATATCAGCTCCACCTGCTACTGCTGCACCTTTTAAACTATAGTAACTTTGGTATCCTCTACCATTATCTAAAGCATAAACTTTATAGCCTTGCTCTTCTGTAGCTAACCTATCTGTCACAGGGCTAACTAAGTAGAAGCTTGCTGTAGATGTACCACCCAAGATCTGCTTAGCCTGAGTAGCATCTTGCATACCAGGGATTTCAATAACTACACGATTCTCACCAGCCTGAGCAACTGAAGCTTCTGCAACACCTAACGCATTAATACGATTACGCATTACTGTTACAACTTGAGATATAGCCCCTTGTTTAAGCTGAAGAAGTTTTGCACTATTATAAGTTACAAATACAGTATTACCTGTACTTGTATATGCTATATTAGGATCTTGATTTTTTGTAAAATCAGAACTTAAATAATGTTTAAGCTTAGTAACATCTGCTGAATTATCTAAAGTTACCGATACATATCCATTAGCAACATAATCTTGAGGTGCTTTAACACTAGATTTTTCATCTGCTTTAGTTGAGCTAGCTACGCCTATATTATTATCTTTAGCTGCTGCTAAAATAACATTCAATGTATTATCTAACTGTGCATTTATTGCTGTTTTTGTATCAGCCTCTAGCATTAGATACATACCACCTCTTAGATCCAACCCTAAATTCATAGGGTTAGCTCCTAATGCTGATAACCAACCAGGAGAATTAGAAAGCATATTCATCGCAATAATATAATTATTATTTAAGCTTCCTTTTAGTATTCTCTTAGCTTTAAGCTGCTCTTCTACATCTTTAAATGTAATTGAGATATTATCTTTATGATCCGTTATATATGCTTTCTCATAAACAACATTATTTTTATCTAAAGTATTTTCAAGCTTAACTAATAACTGCGTACTAACATCACCATCTTTTTGTGATATTTGTAAAGCTGGACTTTTGCCAAAAATATTAGGCACTGCATAGAATACAGCTAATGCTAAAATAACTACTATTAAAAGATTTTTCCATAAAGGAAATTGATTTATAGGAAGACTTTTATTATTACTCATTGAAAAAAAATCCCTTTGTAAAAAAAGAAAAAGTTAAAAGATTTCTAGAATGGCGATTATGCCTTAGTAGCGCCTTTTGGTAAAATATTTGCTACTGCACTTCTTTGAACTTTTATAGTAACATTTTCTGCTACTTCTAAATCTACAAAAGTATCATCAATCTTAGTTATTTTACCTATCATACCGCCACTTGTTACAACTTCGTCACCCTTAGATAGCTCTGATAACATCTTACGTAAGTCTTTATTTTTCTTTTGTTGAGGTCTAATAAGTAAAAACCAGAATATTGCAAAAAATACTACTAACATTAAGATTGAGCTCAATGGACTTCCTGCTGAAGCCTCACTGCCTGCTGCAAAAGAGCTTGAAGTAAATAACATAACAGCCGCTAACGATAATAATATTTTGTTCATCTTTTCTCCCAGAAAATTTAGTTTTTTATTTTTAAACAGATGAATTCTACATTAGTAACACTGTATTATCAATGGATATTTTTTTGCTAAACTACCAGGTGACTATAATATAAAACATCTTTATTCTATATAGAGCTTTTATTAATTTTTATCTAGTATTTGAAACTATAGGGAGTATTCTTTTGCAAAAATTAAAACTTAAGAACTACATAAGTTATGGAATGGGCGACATATTCGGTGGTGGTGCTTTTGCTCTTATAGGTACTTTCTTTATGATTTTCCTAACAAACAATGTTGGCTTATCTCCTGTATTAGCTGGATTACTATTTGGTTTAGGTAGATTTTGGATGGCTATCACAGATCCATTTTTTGGTAACTTATCAGATAAAACAAACTCTCGCTTTGGTAGAAGACGTATTTTCTTTCTCATAGGTATAATACCTATTATAATTACATTTATCCCAATGTGGATGACCCCACTAAAAGTAGGTGTTAATGGTGTCACTGATACACAAGCTTTTATATATTATCTAGTAATGTACTGTATATTTGACGTTGTGTACTCTATGGTTATCACACCATATGCTGCATTAATTGCAGATATGACTCACGAATACAAGGAACGTGTTCGACTATCTGCTTTTAGAATGGGGTTTTCACAATTTTCATCAATACTAGCAACATCTGTAGCTCCAATAATACTAGCTGCTTATACATATAGTGACAAAGCCTATGTCGTTATGGCTACAGTATTCTCAATACTATATGCAGTGGTTTGGATTGCAGTATTTTTAGGAACTAAAGAGATAACCACAAATACTGAAGTAACAAAAAAAGAAAGAGAATCTTTTATATCAAAACTAACTGCTCTACTATCTTCATTTGCATCAGCATTTAAAAATAAATCTTTTCGTGCACAATTAGGCTTATATCTAGCAGCATTTACTGCTTTAGACTTTTTGATGACACTGAGTGTATACTTTATTAAAACATACCTTGAAAGTCCTCAACTGGTATCTTATATAAGTACTATGTGGATTGCTCAAATCTGTGTTTTACCAATATATGTCTTTATTGCTAACAAGTTTAGTAAAGCAACTAGTTATCGTATTGGAGCAACAATCTGGGTTTTATCAATGCTAGGATTATTGATACTAAACCAAACAAATGCATCTGCATTAACTGTTTCTATAGGATTTATCCTAATTGGAATTGGTCTTTCACCATGTTATATGATACCTATGGCTATGCTTAGTTTTGTTACAGAAGTAGATGTATTACTTAGCAAACAAAGAAGAACCGGTGTTTATGCTGGGGCAATGTCTTCTGCACGTAAAATTTCTCAAGGACTTATTGTTTTACCATTTATTGGTTTAATTTTGCAGCTAATTGGCTATAACTCCCACTTAGCTCACCAGTCAGCAAGCACACTCACATCATTGAGGTACGTTTTTATATTTATACCTACAGTGCTGATACTTATAGGCATATATTTCTCAACTAGATTTAAAATAACACCGAAAAACCTCGAAATAATCAAAGGTGAAATTTCTAGATTAGAAAATGGTGGCTCTAAAGACGAAGTAAATGAAGATGTCAGAATCATATGTGAAAACTTGACAGGTTCAAAATACAAAAACTTATATAAATAGGAGATATAAAGAATGTTACAAATTAATCATAGCAGTAATCAGCTAGAAATAATCTACAACAATAGAATATTACTAAAACACAGCGCTGAGAAACCTGCTTTCTTTATTGGTAAGGGTCAAGACTCAATGGAAATGTATCGCGGTAACTTTGACATATCTGACTATGTTATAGAAAGATTACCTTTAATGGATGTTACCTCAAAAAGCAGCAACTCATTTGAATTTTCATACAATGGTAAGCCCGCATTGATTGTATCTCTTAACAGCAAAGATGATCAACTTAAAATATCTTTCGAGACTACAGATAGCTCATTTAATCGCTTTTGGATAAGAGTTAATGCTGATGCTAACGAAAAAGTATATGGTTGTGGAGAACAGCTTTCATATTTTAATCTTAGAGGTAGAAACTTCCCGCTTTGGACATCTGAACCTGGTGTTGGTCGTGACAAGAGCACTCTTGTTACATGGATGGCTGATGTTAAAGATAAAGCTGGAGGAGATTACTACAACACTAACTACCCTCAATCGACTTTCGTTTCTACACACAAATACTTCTGTCATATGGATAGTACAGCCTACATGGATTTTAACTTCAAAAATGACAATTTCCATGAGTTAGAATGTTGGGAGATCCCTCAAAATATTGTATTTAGAACAGCTAATAACTATATTTCTCTATTAGAGAAACTAACTGAGTTTTTTGGTAGACAACCAGAGCTTCCAGAGTGGGTTTATAATGGTCTAATCGTAGGTCTACAAAATGGCACAAAAATAGTTTTAGGAAAAACTAACGATGTAATTAATAAAGGTGTAAAAATAGCAGGCATTTGGGCTCAAGATTGGCAGGGAAAAAGAGTTACGAGCTTTGGAAAACGACTAAATTGGAACTGGCAATGGGATAAAGAAATGTATCCAAACTTGGATAAAGAAATCCCTAAGCTTAAAGAACGAGGTATTAAATTCTTAGGTTACATTAACCCATATCTTGTAAAAGGTTATCCTCTATATAACGAAGCTTTTGAACTAGACTACTTCGCCAAATCAAAAGATGGTGGAGAATACCTGGTAGATTTTGGTGAATTCTATTGTGGTGTTGTAGATCTAACAAATCCCGAAGCTTTCGAATGGTACAAAAATAGAGTAATCAAAAAAGAAATGATTGATTTTGGTCTAGATGGCTGGATGGCAGATTTTGGTGAATATCTACCTGTAGACTGTACGCTATATAGTGGCATAGATGCAAAAAAAGCACATTAATGACTGGCCAAGACTTTGGGCTAAAGCAAACTATGAAGCAATTAAAGAAACTGGTAAGCTTGGTGAAATCATGTTCTTCATGCGTGCTGGATTTAATGGTTTCCAACCATACAACACTCTTTTGTGGGCTGGTGATCAATGTGTTGATTTTAGTCTACATGATGGTCTTGCTTCTGTTGTACCAGCAGCATTATCCGCTGGTATGAGCGGTATGGGATTACATCATAGTGATATTGGTGGTTACACATCTCTACATGGTTTAAAAAGAACTAAAGAGTTGTTTATGCGTTGGAGTGATATGGCAGCATTCACTTGTATTATGAGAACACATGAAGGTAATAGACCTGATGAAAACTTCCAATTTGAAAAAGATGATGAAGCTATAGCTCACCTAGCAAAAATGGTTAAGACATATACAACTCTTAAGCCTTACATCAAATCATTAGTAAATGAAAATCATGAAAAAGGAATACCTGTTCAACGTCCTTTATTTATTCATTATGAAAATGATGAAAATTGTTACGATATACAATATCAATACCTACTAGGTGAAGATCTGTTAGTGGCTCCAGTTCATAAAGAAGGTGTTACAGATTGGAATGTATACTTACCAAAAGGTGATAATTGGATACACATCTACTCAGATAAAGAATATAAAGGTGGTCAAAATGTAACTGTATAAGCAAAAATTGGCTATCCTCCAGTATTCTATAAAGAAGGTTCTGCTCATAGTGAACTTTTTGCATCACTTAAAGATATTAAATAATACTTTCAATAATTATAAATATAATCATACACGACTATGTATCTTAACTTAATTTTAAGAAGGAGCAAGTATTTTTAAGAAAGATACATAAATGGCTATAAAATATTATCATTTATGAAAAGTGTGAAAGAATTTATTTTACTACGATATATTTTTCTTATTAATTGCTTGATAGGAACTCTTCAGCTGTAACAACTTTAGAGATATGAGCTAGGCTTTCAAGACTCTTGTTATGACCTTCTTCAGTACCTGCATTACATGCATCCGAAATAACTGTTATATTATAGTCTCTATCATGCAACTCTCTTACTGAAGACTCAATAACATGCTCAGTAGACACTCCAAAAACTATAATATTCTCAATCTTATTCGCTCTTAAAATAGCTTCACAATCTGTAGCATATACAAAACTAATTCTATGCTTAGTTATAACTATATCATGATCTTGAACATCTATATCTTTATGAAATTCTGTAGCCCATGTGCCAAGCTGAAGTACTTTATATTCTGGTGCTTGACCAAAGATAGGCGAATTTCTTGGACATTCATGATAGTCCTTGCTAAAACCTACTTTAACATGCGCAACTTTAATATCATTTCTACGAGCCCATGCTATAATCTTATTAGCATTTTCTATTGTATGACAGTTTTTAACTCTCTCCGCATTAAATGCTCCAAAAGCACCCTTCTCATCAACAATCTCATTGATAAAATCAGCAGCAATAACTATTGTATTTTTCATTTTAAATTCTCCTTTATTTTATTATTATTTTTTCTTTATGACTGAAAATATGCTAGTAGCACAAACAATCAATATACCTAATACCTCAACTAAGTTTAACCCTTTATTGTATACACATGCATCAAGAATCGCAGCAACAACTACCGAAAAATACATTCCCGGAGCCACAAAAGATGGATCTGCTGTGTATTTAAAAGATTTAACTCTAAAAAGTTGAGCACTTACACCAAATATTACAGCTGCAATTCCTGCCCAAATTAATGGAGCATTAGTGAAACCATAATGAATTCCTGCAAATGTAATATGAGTAAATGGCAAACCAATCAACATAAGAATACTTATAAAAGTAAATATCCATAGGTTCATTGTAAATAAATTTTCCTTCTGGCTTGCTGTATGTAACACAACTTGTGAACCAGCATTTAGGACTCCTGCAACTAGAGCACTTAAAGCCCATATATCAGCATGACCTCCAGACCCACTTCCTAAAATCAAGTAAATCCCAAAAAAACTTATTACTAGTAATATCCATGTACTTACACCTATCTTCGCCTTATGGAAAATCCATCTAATAATTGGTATAAATAATGGACTAGTATTAAATAATAATATCGGCAATAGCAATGATGAACTATACAAACCTAAAAATAAAAAATATTGTGCTGTAATACTTAAGATAACCCTGATAAAAATAGGTTTCCATTCAAGAGGACGAATTCTACCATATGATGAAATACTTACAATCCACCACATCAATATAGCACTGCCTACAAAAAATACTAGCATCACCGCATATATAGAACAGCTTGACATCATAAACTTAGTTGCATATCCCACAAAAGCAATAGAAGTTGCTGACAGAAGCATTAAAAACATAGCAAAACTATCTTGCATCAATCTCATGACACGATACTCCGTTTATAAAACAATAATCTAATGATAAACTATTGCTATTAGAAGTAAAACGTTTTAAACTTACCTTAAAGTAAGAAAAACTTACATTACAATGATAAAGAAAAATGATTTACCTCCTTTAAATTCTCTAGTTGTTTTTGTTGCAGTAGTAAAATGCGCAAGTTACTCTAAAGCAGCTGAAGAGTTATGCATGACACACTCTGCAGTTAGTCAATCTATTAAAAAACTTGAATCTTTTTTAAATAAACGTTTATTTATAACAAGTAAAAAAAATGTAGTAATAACAGAATTAGCTATGAGCTACTATAATTACATTGATACTTTTATTAACAACATATATGATGTCTCAAAGAGGTTTAGACAAACAGAAAACCAAACCTTTTCCTTAAATTGTATGTCGACACTTTCTGCGAATTGGATTATACCTAAATTTGATCAGTTTATCGAACAGTTCAAAAAATTTAATATTCAACTTACATCACTTGGACGCAGAGTTAATTTTGATTACGATGATATTGATCTAAGTATTGAATATGGTAACGAAAGTAAATTTATAGATAATTATAAGAAAAAAATTACAGATGGTGAATTAGTTCTTGTTTTTAATAACAAAGATAAAAGCTTATCCTGTAAAGACATCATAGCTAATAATAGACTCATCTACATCGATGAAAAAATGAGGATGAATGACTATTATGAATGGTGCCAATATAACAACATAAATCCAGACATTACTAATAAAATAGTCTTGAAATCTTCTATACAAGCAATACAAGCATGCATAGCAGGTATTGGATATTTTATAACAGAAAAACTCTTAGTTGATGAATATATTAAGAATGACGTTCTATATAAACCAGATCAACTAAACTGTCCAGTATCAAAAGCATATTACTTAATATCTAAAGAGTCAGATTCTGAAATATTTGAAGAAGTATATAAAAACCTATTATTAACCTATGATATATAAATCATAACTATTTATAATTCTCTAGAAACTCTTTTCTAAACTCTTCAAACTTACCTTCTTCTAAAGCTTTACGAATATTTTTCATAAGGTTTTGATAGTAAGTCAAATTATGAATCGTATTTAATCTTGAGCCTAAAATCTCTTTGGTTTTATCAAGATGATGAAGATAGCTTTTACTAAAGTTTTTACAAGTATAGCAATCACAATTAGGATCTAATGGAGAAGTATCTTCTTTATGCTTAGAATTTCTAATTTTAATAACACCTTCAGATGTAAAGATATGACCATTTCTAGCATTTCTAGAAGGCATAACACAATCAAACATATCTATACCACGATATACAGCCTCAACTAAATCTTTTGGCGTACCAACACCCATAAGATATCTTGGTTTATTTTCAGGCATTTGATGAGCAGTATGATCTAATATTCTAATCATATCTTCTTTTGGCTCTCCTACAGATAAACCTCCAATCGCAAAGCCATCAAAATCAATTTCTTTTAATGCTCTCAAAGACTCATCTCTTAAGTGCTCATACATCCCACCTTGGATAATACCAAACAATGCCGATGGGTTATCTCCATGCGCATCTTTAGATCTTTTTGCCCAACGCATTGATAATTCCATAGAATCTTTTGCTTCTTTTTCAGTCGCTGGATATGGTGTACACTCATCAAAACACATTACAATATCAGAGCCTAAATCTCTTTGAACCTGCATAGATATCTCTGGAGATAAAAATACTTTTGAACCATTAATTGGCGATTTAAAAGTTACACCTTCTTCAGTAAGCTTACGCATCTTGCCTAAACTAAATACTTGAAATCCTCCAGAGTCTGTCAAAATAGGCTTATCCCAACCATTAAAGCCATGTAAAGAACCATGTTTTTTAATAATATCAGTACCTGGACGCAACCATAAATGAAAAGTATTTCCCAAAATAACTTCCGCACCCATTTCTTTAAGCTCAACAGGAGATAATGATTTCACAGCTCCATAAGTCCCTACTGGCATAAACGCAGGAGTCTGAATATCTCCTCTAGGAAAGCTTATCTTTCCTCTTCTTGCTTTGCCTTCTTTTTTAATTAAATCGAATTTCATTACAGTCATAAAACCAAACCTTTTGAAATAAAAATTGATAAATATATTTTTTTAAGCTACTAATCGTATAATAAAGCAACAAAAATAGCTAGCCAAGATATTGCCGAGATAGTATTATCTTTTATAATAATTTAAATAATTTTTAAAAAAAATAAAAATAGAGGAAAGTTATGAGCTTTTTAAACTTTAGTGTTCTAATATTTGCATACTTATTAGGATCGATAAATAGTGCAATTATAGTTTGTTATATTTTTAGGTTACCATCGCCAAGAAGTGTTGGTTCTGGTAATCCTGGCACAACGAATGTCTTAAGAATTGGCGGCAAAGTTCCTGCAATAATTACATTAGCTTTTGATATTCTAAAAGGTTTAATTCCGGTAGTTATTGCAAAAATCCTAACAGGTAGCGAATTTATTGCAGCATGCACAGCTTTATATGCTATCTTAGGCCATGTTTTTCCTATATTTTTTGGCTTCAAAGGAGGCAAAGGTGTCGCAACACTTATAGGCACACTATTTGGCTTTAGCTGGATATTAGGATTAGTATTTGTAATAACATGGTTATGCGTAGCTATAATAACTCGATACTCTTCATTATCTGCATTATTGGCTACTGTTATAGCAAGTTTCTCTGTAATATTTACATCAGACTTCCAAACAGCCGCTCCTTTTTTAATAATAGCCATTATTATCCTTGTTAAACACAAAGGTAATATTCAAAGATTAATTAATGGGCAAGAAAGTAAAATAGGTGATAAAGCGAAGGCGAAAAATGATAAAAATTAAAAATCTAAAAAAAGAATATCGTACAAATAATATTAGCAATCTTGTTCTTGATAATATTAATCTTGAAATTAAGCAAGGTGAAATATTTGGAATAATTGGTCATAGTGGCGCAGGGAAAAGTTCTCTATTAAGATGTTTAAATCTGCTAGAGCAGCCTACTGATGGATCTATTTTTATAGCAGACGAAAATATAACTAAAAAAAATCCAAAACAATTAAGAGCTTTTCGTAAAAAAGTCTCTATGATATTTCAGCATTTCAATTTACTCTCATCTCGAAATGTTTTTGAAAATATTTCTCTACCTCTTGAAATCCAAGGTATCCCAAAAGCTGAAATAAAAAAAAGAGTTCATGAGCTTTTAGAATTAGTAGAATTACCCAATAAAGCTACCGCTTATCCCAAAGAACTTAGTGGCGGACAAAAACAAAAAGTAGCAATAGCTAGAGCTTTAGCTCTTGACCCATTAGTACTACTATCTGATGAAGCGACTTCTGCACTAGACCCTACATCAACAAAGCAAATATTAGCTTTACTAAAAAGACTAAATAAAGAGTTAGGTTTAACCATAGTCTTAATTACTCATGAGATGGATGTAGTAAGAAGAATTTGTGATAGAGTTGCAATTATAGATAAGGGTCGTATTGCAGAAATGGGAAATACTTTAGATATTTTCTTAGATCCTCAGACAGCTGTAACAAGATCTTTTGTTGAAACTAGTATTCATACTAAAGTGCCTGATTTTATGGCTAAGAAACTTCATGATAACCCTTATAGTAATGATCACACATACCCAGTTGTTCAGCTTACCTTTTACGGAGATAAAGGTAAAATGCCGATAATTGCTGAAATATCTCGCCAATTTAATGCTACAGCAAGTATTATCCAAGCAAATATTGAGACAATTCAAGAACAAATAGTTGGAATTGCAATTTGTCATATTACAGGTGAGCGTCAAGATTGGGAAAATGCTCTAAGATTTCTTTCAAACCAAGATGTTAATTTAAAGGTGCTAGGCTATGCAACAGCAGACAATATTTAGTTTACATGAGTTTAACCAGATAGCCATATCCACATGGGAAACTATTTTTATGGTTTTCATTGCTACTTTAGTAGCTGTTATAGGTGGAATATTATTAGGTATATTACTATATATTACTCAAGATAGTAAAAACATATTAGTTAAAGGATTTAACAAAGGTTTTAGTGCAATAATTAATATTACGAGAAGTATTCCATATATTATTTTACTTATTTTACTTTACCCATTAACAAAGTTAATAGTAGGTACAACTATTGGAACAACAGCATCAATTGTACCACTTGCTATAGCTGCTTTACCATTTTATGCTCGCTTAACTGAATCTGCTCTAAGAGAAGTTGATCACGGTTTAATTGAAGCTGCAAAAGCTATGGGAGCTACTCGAAGCCAAATTATATTTAAAGTATTACTACCAGAATCTAAAAACCTTTTAATTGATGCAGCTTCTTTAACTTGTATATCTTTAATAGGCTTTTCAGCTATGGCTGGTATTGTTGGTGGTGGAGGTCTTGGTGATCTTACATACTTCAAAGGATACAACTATGGCAACTACACATTATTACTTGGTGGTGTAGTAATGCTAGTTATACTGGTACAGCTAACACAATCTTTTGGTAATTATCTACTTGCAGCAAAAAAATTAACATCTCTTTGGATTGTTACAATTATTTTACTAATAGCTAGTGGTACACAACTATACGTAAACGCATCAGCTGCTATAAATCCAAATCAAATAACAATTGGCTATATAACTAGTCCTCCTCAAGATAAAATCATGGAACTTAGTCAAAAGATTGCTAAAGAAAAGTATGGTCTTGATGTTAAGCTAGTTTCATTTGGTGATTATAATCTTCCAAATAGAGCTCTAAATGATAATGAAATCCAAGCTAATGCTTTCCAGCATATACCTTTCTTAGAAAACCAAAATAAGAAATTTGGCTATCATATAGTATCTATTGGAAAAACTTTCCTTTACCCAATGGGTATATATTCGAAAAAATATAAGCATCTTGATGAAGTTCCAGATGGTGCAACTATTGCTATACCTAATGACCCAACAAATCAAGGTCGTGCACTTATGATATTAGAAGATGCTGGATTGATTAAACTTAAGAAAGGCGTCACTTGGAAAGCTACTCCTGATAGTGTAGTTAGTAATCCTAAGCATCTGAAAATTATAGCTTTACAAGCAGATCAGATTCCTAACAATTTAGGGGTTGTAGCTTTAGGTATTATAAATAATGACTATTTATCAAAAGCTGGACTTACACATAAAGATGCGTTATTTGTAGAGCCAACTGATTCTCCATTTACCAATATTATTGCAGCAAATGCAGATCAGAAAAATAACCCTAAGCTTAAAGAATATGTCAAAGCATTCCAAAGCCCTGCTGTTAAAAAATTAGCAGAAAAAGTATATCCAGATGGCGCAGCAATCGCTGGTTGGTAAAAAGTAAAAATTATTGTTTCATAATCTCATATTTATATGTTTTAATTATTCTTAAGTTAAAAAATAAAAGCCTAATTTGTGACAACAAGTATAAACAAGCAAGTTGGATGTATTTTTTTAATAATCGGTACATCTTTAGGTGGTGGTATTCTTGCTATACCAATGATTCTTTCATATTATGGTATTCTTATTGGTTGTATCATAATGTTTCTAATGTGGCTTTTAATGACATATTCAACTCTAGCTGTTGCAGAAGCATGCCTACATTTTGAAAAAGGAATTAGTTATCTAGGTCTTGCTCATAAACTTTTTAAAAAACCAGGGATTATTCTTGTATATATTTGTGCCTTTGGAATTCTCTATGGCATGCTTGCTGCGTATATATCTGCTATAGGAGCATCTTTTGAGAGTTTGTTAAATATTAATTACATAATAATAGAAATATGCTTTGTTATTATCTTTGGAGGCTTTATCTTAAAAGGTACTGGACATGCTGAGTGGTTAAATAGGCTTTTCTTAACTTTAAAACTTATAATCATATTATTTACAATTATCCAACTATTTAAGTCTGTACAGCTAGAAAATTTAGATAAATATGGCTTTAGTAACTTCAAAGAACTAATTATTGCACTGCCTATATTAGCAACAACTTTCTCAGCACATATCATAGTACCTACTGTAGTAAGTTATGTAGGACCTCACTCTAAAGATATTAGACGAATTATCATGATAGCTTCATTTATAATTTTATTAATCTATACTTGTTGGATTATAGCTATCTTTGGTAATATTGCTATTTATGGTAATAAAAATAGTTTTGCTGCGATTCTTAGTGGCTCTTTAAGCTCTGAAGATAGTGTGACTCAACTAATATATATCCTTAAAGCAAATATTAAATCTCATGAAATAATAACATTGATATACAGCTTTATATCAATATCTGTAACTACAGCATTTATTACACTCTCTCTGGCACTAAAAGATCTAATTTTAGACAGATTTAAGATGAATAGCCTATCAAATATAAATAAAAATATACTTCTTGGCTTTTTACTTTTTATCCTACCAATTGCCTTAAACTACTATTTTAAACAGCTTTTTTTAATTGCTCTATCAATTGTAGGACTTTTCTCACTAATCATGCTTGTTTCTTGCCCTTTAAATATGGTTAGAATCCTACGTAATAAAAACTATAACCTAATATACTCTTCAATGAAAAATAGAACTCTTAACACAGCAGCTCTTATTATTGCAATAGTTATCATAATATTCCAAATTATAAGTTATATATTATAGATACTCTTTTTAACCAAAAAAATATAAAATATTAACTTAGGTAAACACAAATGTTAAGGTGATAAAGATGCAACATTCTCAAGGTTTTTTAAAAAAAGTTGATCAAGCAAAAGCAAAGATACAAGAATGTACAGTTGATGACATTTATGAAATGAATAAAAATAACTCTCTTGATGGTATTTTGGTAGATACACGTGAGGAGTCTGAATTTGCAAATGGCTATATCCCAAATGCAATTCATATAAGTAAAGGAATTATTGAAAGTGCTATTGAATCAGCAATACCAAATAAAAATCAGAAAATGTATTTTTACTGTGGTGGTGGCTTTAGATCTGCTTTAGTTGCTGAAGCATTAAAAGAAATGGGATATAACAATGTAATATCTGTCGATGGTGGCTGGAGAGCATGGAATGCTAAAGGATACCCAATTCTTTCACCAAATGAAGCTAGACCTGTAGAATTTTTAAAACTAGTAAATAATGCGAAATCACAAATTAAAGAATGCTCATCTAATGACTTATTTAACAAAATGAACTCGGATAATTTTGATGGAATAATTCTAGATGTAAGAGAAGATTCTGAGTTTAATAGATTTCATATTCAAGGAGCTACTCATCTAAGTAAGGGGCAAATTGAAGTAAAAATCGAAAATCTAGTACCAAACAAAGATCAAAAAATGTACTTATACTGTGGTAGTGGTTTTCGTTCAGCTTTAGCAGCTCTTAGCTTACAGCAAATGGGCTATACTAATGTTGTTTCTGTTGCTGGTGGAATCCAAGGCTGGTTAAATAATAACTATCCTATTACACAAAGTTAAAGTTATGTTTCGAATAGGCCATGGTTACGATGTCCATAAATTTACAGATCAAAAGCAAAATATCATCATTGGCGGTATAGAAATATCCTACCATCTTGGCTTAGAAGCTCATTCTGATGGTGATGTACTTATTCATGCTTTATGTGATGCTGTACTTGGTGCTTTAGGACTTGGAGATATTGGTAGGCACTTTCCTGATACTGATAGCCAATATAAAAATACTGATAGCAAATTTTTCCTAACAGAAATAAAAAAAATGCTAGATGAAAAAAGTTATCATATTGGCAATATCGACTGCACAATAGTTGCTCAAGCTCCAAAAATGCTACCCTATATTGAAACTATGAAATCTTGTTTAGCTAATATCTTAAGTATAGAAATCAATCAGATAAATATCAAAGCTACTACTACTGAAAAATTAGGTTTTGTCGGTAGAAAAGAAGGAATAGCTACTCATGTGGTTTGTTTGATTTGTAAAAATAAATAAAAGGGAGAGACTCCTATGAGCAGAGCTCTTACAAAAATTATAGTTTCTTTAATACTTGGAATAGGTATATCTTTATCAGGATATTTTGTTGCTTCAAGTATTAGACATTTTCATGACTATAGCAAGTTTATTTCGGTTAAGGGACTGTCTGAGAAAAATGTTACTGCTAACAATGCCGTTTGGACTATTAATTATAGTGTCAACTCATCCTCGATAAAAGATCTTTATACTGAACTTCAAAAGTCACAAGATATAATCAAAGATTTTGTAACAAGTAATGGTATATCAACTACTGCAATAACATACGGAGCGATCAACACAAGTAAAAACCAAAATGAGAAAACAAATCTCTATCAATTCAATGCTTATGGAACAATAACTGTAGTTACAAATAAGATTGCTAGTGTTAAAAAATTATCACAAAAGACATTATCTATGATCTCAAAAGGTGTAATAATTACTGATAGTAATGTTGCTTATAACTATACTATTTTGAATACTATAAAACCTGCTATGCTCACAGACGCTATAAAAAATGCTAAAATTGCAGCTGAAAATTTTGCCACTAACTCTAATGTAAAACTAGGCTCTTTAAAAGATGCTACACAAGGCTTATTTACAATCAAAAATAGAGATAATAGCTATGGAGACTCTGATAGTCAAAAAACTATTCGAGTTGTAGTAAATGCTAAATATCTTATAAATGAGTAGTAGCAATTACATAAATGGTAAAAAATCTAAGTAATTTTTATTTTGTATCTTACTCTACTCAAAACATCCTCATTAAGTCTTCTTCTTAATTCTCTCCATTTAGGAATAAATTTACCCATTAATATTTTAAAATCTTCAAAATCTGAATCAAGTTCAGAATGACTGTAGAATATTACCCTATGTTTAAGACAATTTTTCCAAATATTCAATAACCTCTGGCAACTCTGCTTGACAGCAAAAAATTGCCATGTCATTTGCCTCAAGTTTATCTACTATATATTTGACACCTTCAAGCTCACCATGAGAAATATAAGTTTTTGAAATATCAAATCCCTTATCATCAAGATCTTTACGAATTAATAACGGTAACTCCATAGGTTTAGCACCACGTAAATACTTCTCTGTTTCCTTTAAGACAATAAAATCAACATTATGCTTAAGAATAATATCATTTATGCCTGATATTAAATATTTAC
Source organism: Francisella sp. 19S2-4 (assembly GCF_036281795.1). Classification (NCBI taxonomy): domain Bacteria; kingdom Pseudomonadati; phylum Pseudomonadota; class Gammaproteobacteria; order Thiotrichales; family Francisellaceae; genus Francisella; species Francisella sp. 19S2-4. The sequence goes on along the minus strand of NZ_JAWUZH010000017.1, from coordinate 9,212 downwards.
GATCTCCAGTAGTACCTATCATTAAATAAGTTCTACCTCCTTTATCATATGCTTTCATCATATTCAATAAAGCTTCCATACCAGCTTCATTATGAGCATAATCAACTACTGCCACCTTATTATCCCATTCAAAGATATTTGCTCGACCTCTATTAACCTTAGCATCATTTGAATAACTTTTAAGGCCTTTAGTAATAGTATCTAAATCAACTCCTAGCTTGAATGATAATGAAATAGCAATCATAGCATTTTCTATATTATGCTTAGCAAAACCTTTAACAGTTAATGGAGCATCAGCAACAGCAAGTAGATTTGTCTTAATATCGCCATCAACCCAAACAAAATTACCATTTTCAACAATACAAGCATAATCAGCTTTTGTTAGATAGTATTTCATATCATGAGCTTCAGGATTTTGAGTTACTACTATTTTTGTACAATTAAGCTTCTCGAATCTTTCTTTCATATATGAATTATCAAGATTGATAATAGCATGAGAACCTTCACCCATAGTACGAAAAACAATAGATTTTGCTTCAGCAAGTTCTGCAACAGTCTCAATACCATCTTCACCAAGATGATCCGCTGACACATTCGTTACAGCAGCCGCATTTACAAAACTTTCGATAAGACCTCTTTTTAGAAGTCCTCCTCTAGCAGATTCTAAAAGTGCAACTTCTACTTTCTTATTAGTAAGTACAAACTGATGCCCTGTAGGACCTGAGTAATCACCCTCATCAATCAACTCATCATTTACCTTTACCCAATCAGTAGAAGTATAGCCTGTAAGCTTACCAGCTACTCGACAGATATAATCAGTAAGCCTAATTGTTGTAGTTTTACCATTTGTACCTGTTACTATAATTGCCGGAATATCATATATATCTTGCCATGGAATATCATCGAAAGAATCTTTCTTTAAATCAAACTCATAACACCCTGTTCCAGAACCAATAAAAGCTTTATTCTTATCTCTAAAAGCATTAAAACCTTTTGATTTAGCAAGCTCATAAAGATTACGATAAGTTAAATCTTTATCTTCATCTATTATTGGAATTAGCTCTTTCTTAGCTTCTTCAATAGACTTAAAATTACCGGTTTCAAAACCTTCTCGAGCAGATAGCCAAACAAAATCTATAACATCACATGCAGGCATTGTTATATCAACCGGAGCAGTAAAAGCTAATCTAACTCCATTATTAAAGAATTTATGAGTTATCTTAATTTGCTCCCACCCTAAAGCTGGTAAAAACTTTTCAGCCTCTTGATAGAATAATTTTGTTAATTCTTCTCTATTCTCTACTAGAGGAACATCCAAAACAGTTCCTGTCTCTTTAAAAAATAGATTAGGTCCTACAAGCCTACGTGAATAACCTTCAGGAATCATATTATTTTTCTCCATATACAGACCTAAACTAGTCATTATCCTCTTCTTCATAAACAACTCTTATGCCACTCTCATCAGCAATAATACCAGCTTTTATTACTTCTGATATTTCATGGGATAAGCTAGCATCTTGAGCTATTACAGATGCAGAAAACATTTCTTTCTTTTCAGGTTTTTCATCTTTATCAGACTCTTCATTATCTCTATTAAAGTAAATAATCTGCTTCCAAGTTCTTTTTAGTTTATCTGCAAAAATAACAACCAAATCACCTTCTTCAGCCATAGATAAAGCAGTATCTACAGCTTCTTTTTCACTTTCTATAGTTTTTATATTATCTGCAGATACTCCAGAGTTAATCAGAGATTCTTTAAGTATTCTTGGTACTTCATCAGGAGCTCTACCTCTTAACTCATCATCTCTCTTACAAATAAAATAATCGTAATAAGGAGCAGCTGTAGCAGCTAATTCAACAATATCTTCATCTCTTCTATCACCAGGAGAAGCCAAGACACATATTTTCTTACCAGCAAACTCCATATTATCTATCATTTGACTAACTAGTTTTATCGCTGCTGGATTATGCCCATAATCCATTAATACCTTAAATGGATGCTCTTCAAACCAATTCATACGACCAGGAGCTTGATAGAATGATGTAACAAATGTTCTTAATCCATCTCTAACATCATCTAAACTCATACCCATACTATATGAAATAGCTATAGCAAACATTGCATTTTGAACGTTGTGAATAGCCTTACCTTCCATTGTTGCTGGGATCAAATGAGTCCATAACACAGGAATGTGAATATGATTATCAAAAATTGTAATCATATCACCATTAACACCTTTCTCAATAATACAAGCCTTACCGCCTGCTCGAATATGTTGTTTAACTAATGCATGCTCTGGGTTCATTGTCACATAGAAAATATGCTTAGCTGTAACTTTTGCAGACATTTTTAATACATTAGGATCATCCGCATTTAATACAGCCACATCTTTTGCTGCTTGAACAACTATACTCTTAACTTTTGCCAAGTCATCCAACGTATTGACACCCTTTAAACCAAGATGATCAGAAGCAATATTTAAACATGCACCTACATTACAATAGTCATAGCCCATACCACTTCTAAGTAAGCCGCCTCTTGCCGTTTCTAAAATAGCCATCTCAACGGAAGGATCTTTTAAAACCATTTGTGCCGATGTTGGACCTGTAGTATCACCAGCTACAGTAAGTTTACCATTTATATAAACACCATCCGTAGTTGTCAAACCAACAACTTTACCAGCATTTTTCCACATATGTGCAACCATACGTGAAGTTGTAGTCTTACCATTTGTTCCGGTAATTGCTGCAATAGGGATTCTTGCATTACCAAACTCTTTTGGAATAAGCATATCTATAACAGCGCCAGCAACATCCCTTGGCTTACCTTCACTAGGAGCCACATGCATTCTAAATCCTGGAGCAGCATTACACTCACAAATAGCCCCACCAATATCATGGTATGATTGTGAGATATCATCAATAAGAAAATCAACACCTCCAACATCAAGACCTATTGCTTTAATAGCTCTTTCTGCCATATCTTTATTATCCGGATGTACAATATCTGTAACATCTATCGCAGTACCACCAGTTGATAGGTTTGCTGTAGATCTTAAATAGAAAATTTGACCATCATCTAGAACTGTATTTTCATCATATCCAGCTGCTTTAAGTAAAGTTTTTGCTTGATAATCAAGCTCAAGCTTTGTTAAAACCTTTTCATGCCCAACACCCCTACGAGGATCTTCATTAACAATATCTACTAATTCAGCAATCGTATGTTTACCATCACCTACAACATGACCAGGAACTCTTTTAGCAACAGCTATCAATTTACCATCAACAACTAGCATTCTATGGTCAAACCCTGTAGCAAATTGCTCTAACAATACATAACGAGAAACCTTATTTGCTTCAACAAAAGCTTCTTTGATCTCTTCCATAGTTTTTAGATTTATAGAGATTCCTCTACCATGGTTACCATCTAATGGTTTAACAACTAATGGAAAGCCTAAAATTTTTGCAGCGCGTAAAGCACCTTCTTCTGAAGTAACCATTCTTTGCTTTGGCATAGGAAGTCCTAGACCACTTAAAATAGTATTCGTCTGCTCCTTATCGCATGATAAATCAACCGCTATACTTGTTGTCTTACCTGTAATTGTAGCTCTTATTCTTTGTTGATACTTACCATAACCGAATTGAACCAGAGATTGATCATTTAAACGAAGATATGGAATATCTCTTTTTTTAGCTGCTTCTACTAATGAACCCGTACTTGGACCAAATTCTTTACTTTGAGCAAACTTAATGAATCTTATTTTTTCATATTCAAAATCAAAGTCATCATCATTAAAGCCAACTTCTTTTTTAAGATTCTCTGGTAGTATAGAAAGCAGTAAGTCTTTAGCTAATTCCATTGCTCTAAGACCAACATCTTTTTGCTTATACTCATAGACCATATTATACTGACCAACTTCACCTGTAGATCTTGTACGTCCAAAAGTTACATCACTACCGGCTACACTTTGAAGTTCTAAGATAACATGTTCCCAAATATGTCCCATCCAAGTACCTTCATCCTCTTTAAGTCTACGGATGAAGCCTCCTTGTTCTCTATAAGAACATCCATGTTCTTGAAGTCCTGGCAAACTTTCCACAAGTTTATTTATAAAATCTTCGCCTATTTTAGCTGAAGGCCATTTTTCCAATACTCCAAGATCAATTTCATGTCTTATAACAGGAAAGTTTGCATAAATATTTGGACCAACATAAACATTAGTAGCCAGTATTCTCATTCAGTTCTCCTTAGAGTTCAATATTACACATCAATACTATATACTTCATAATACATAAATTTTTTTTCCAAAAATAGTTAGATTTATATAAAACTTTAAATATTAAGGGTAACTTAATGAAATATGATTTTGGCTTTATTGCTATTGGCGATGAGATAACAGATGGAGATATAACTAACACGAACTCTGGTGTATTTGCAAAACATCTTGTAGCTAAAGATTTTAATGTTGGTTTTCATATCTGTTGTAAAGATGATTCTCAGGATATTATATCTAGCTTAAATTTCCTAAAAAATGATCATAAAAATATTATCACTATAGGCGGCTTAGGCCCAACTGAGGATGATTTAACAACCGAAACAATAGCTTGTTTTTTTAATAAAGATCTTGTACTACATCAAGAGTCTTGGCAAAAACTTGAAAAAAGAATGCTCAAAAAATATGGCAAAATCACTTTAGGTACTGAGAAACAAGCAACTTTCCCAGAGTCTGCAAAGATACTTTTAAATGAAAATGGTACAGCAAATGGTTTTAAGCTTAAATTTGATAATCATAGATTCATCTACGTGTTTCCTGGGCCTCCTAAAGAATGTGTTCCAATGCTTGAAAACCTAAATTTGAATAATAACAAACACAATAAAAAAATCATTCGTAAAATATGGAATGTTTATAATATTGGAGAAAGTTTTTTAGCTGAAAAGCTAGAAACTATAAAAGATGAATATTCTTTTGTCACTTTTAAATATAGAATTACAGACTCCTTCGTAGAGCTTAAATATTTTTATCCAGAAGGATGTCCATATAGCACTGCAATAATGGATAAAGTAGAAGAAATATTAAAAGATTACCTAAATTAAATTCCATTGATTTTTTTATCTATAAACATAGCATCAACACCCCAATTTAGAAGATTTCTAACTTCTTCATCAGTACGTGCAGAATAAACAAAAACTTTACCAAACATTTTTTTGATATAATCTACTCGATCCTTATTTAAACATCCATAATTTATAATCAAAGCAATATAATTATTTTTTATAAAATTCTTATGAACACTATTATTTAAATATTCAAAATCTTTATCCCAATCAGAAACCTCAAAAAGCTTGCCTTTAGTATATATCTTGTCTTGCTCTAAAGCCTTCATTACAATTTCTGAAAAGCTTGATATTAAAATTTTATCTTTTAGTTTCGGATACTTAGTTAAAAACCTTAATGTTGCCAAAACTAAATTAGTACTATAGTTAGTACATGAGTTTGTAACCTTTAACTCTAAATTAGTACAAACATTATTCTTATCAACCCAGTCAAGATATTCTCGTAAAGTCAAAATTCTTGACTTAACTCCTGTTACTGGATGAGTAAGTTCTAATGCTTGTAATTCAAGAATTGTCATTTCCGTAACATTTCTAGTACATCCAGCAAATCTTTGTGGAGTTTTATCATGAAATAAAAATAACTCCCCATCACTACTTATCTGCACATCTGTTTCAAACCAATTAAAACCATGATCTTTAGCATCTTTAAAAGATTCTATTGTATTTTCAATAAAATCTATATTATTCCCTCGATGGGAAATGAATTTATCAATCTTCATAAATTTTCATATAATTAATAACAATCGCGATTATACATCAAATATAATATTTTAATAAAAGCTTTTTTTATCAAAGACATTTGTTTTTCTAAAAAAATATTTATCATGCTATAATTTTCACAATAATATATTTTATTTTGTATTAATGATTAATAACCCTAATATTGATAAAAAGTTAGCATCGTTATTATTGCATCGTAAGCTAATTACAAAACAACAACTTGAAGAAATTAGTTTAGATAGTTCCTTAGTTAAAGTAGGATTTCTGAACTATATAATTGAAAATGAGTTTGTTAATAGCAGAGATTTCATGATTGAGTCTGCTAGTTTGCTTCGCTTACAATATATTGATTTAGCTGCAATCAGCATAAAATTTATACCTCAAAAGTTTTTTGATGTTGATTTTTGTAGAAAAAATCTCTGCCTACCTCTATATATTAAAAAAGATACTGTTTATATAGCTATAGCCAATCCTATAGAAAGTCAGCAAATACTAAAAAAATTACGTAATAAATATGATTGCCCTTTTGTAGCTATTGTTGGAGAGCTTAATCTACTTAAAGAAAAAATTGAAGAATATGAGCAATTTTTAAAAGATGAGGGTCAAAAAGATGATGATTCCAAGTTTAGTGGCCAAATGGAAGATACTGAGCTTGATATTGACTTCGTCGAAGAGGGAGAGAGAGAAGGCGATTCAATAATTGGCAGTGGCGAAGATGAAGAGGCTCCTATTATTAGGTTTATCAATAATACAATTGTTGATGCAATCCAAAAAGGTGCTTCTGATATACATTTTGAACCATATGAAAAAAACTTTCGCATACGCTATAGAATAGATGGTCTATTAATTGAAACATTTAATACCACAAAAAATCTTGGCCCTAAAGTTGTTTCTAGACTTAAAATTATGTCTAGTTTAGACATTGCAGAAAAAAGAATTCCTCAGGATGGTAAATTTAAAATATCATTATCACGTGAAAAAGCCATAGATTTTCGTGTAAGTACATGTCCAATTAGTTTTGGTGAAAAAGTTGTACTGCGTATTATTGATGCTAGCTCAACACAAATACCTATTGAACAATTAGGTTTTTCTGAACATCAAAAACAAACTTATCTAAAGTATATCCAGCAACCACAAGGAATGGTGCTTGTAACAGGTCCTACAGGTTCTGGTAAAACAGTAACACTATATACTGGAATCAATATTTTAAATAAGCCTGAGAAAAACATTTCAACTGCGGAAGATCCTGTTGAGCTTGTTGTAAAAGGTATTAACCAGGTTAATGTAAATAATAAACAAGGCTTAACTTTCGCCGCAGCTCTGAAATCCTTCCTACGTCAAGATCCAGATATAATCATGGTGGGGGAGATCAGGGATATTGAAACTGGATCTATAGCTATCAAGGCTTCACAAACTGGTCACTTAGTAATGTCTACACTACATACAAACAGTGCGCCAGAGACACTCAATAGACTAGTTGATATGGGCTTACCTAGATATAACATTGCGACATCTGTTACTTTAATTATAGCTCAACGTCTAACTCGTAAATTATGTCCAAAGTGTAAATTAAAAGATACAGATACCAACTTCTCTCTACTTGTTGAAGATAGTGGTTTAAATGATGATATTATAAAAAAATGTTTTGAAACCACATTTGAAAATGTAAAAAATGCCACTATATATAAACCTAACCCTAAGGGTTGTCCTAGATGCTTTAAAGGATATAAAGGAAGACTTGGTTTATATGAAGTAATGCCTGTATCTAGAGAAATATCTAAAATGATATTAGAAGATAAAAACACAATGGAAATTGCACAACAAGCTCAAAAAGAATGTGTTGCTACAGTTAGACAATCTGCTCTTGTAAGAGTAGCTGAAGGGCTAACATCAATGGAAGAAGCATACAGAGTAAGTTAAAGGAAAATATTATTATGTTATTTGGTAAAAAAAATAAAGAAGCTATTACTATTACATCATGGAAATATAAGGCTAAACTAAAAAGTGGTAAAACTACTAAAGGAGAGATAGATGCTGATACTAAAGAAAAAGCTGAAATTCAATTAAGGCAAAAAGGTTACTCTAATATAAGTGTCAAAAAGCTTCCTAAAGACTTATTACCTAAAAAAATTTCTTACCAAGATATAACAGATATGACTAGACAGCTTGCAACTATGACAAAAGCTGGAATACCTATAATTAAATCATTTGAAGTTTTTATTATGGGAGTTAAAAAACACCCTCGTTTAAAAGCATTAGCATTACAATTAAAACTATCAATTGAAGGTGGAGAATCTCTTTCAAAAGCATTATCGCACTTTCCAAAAATTTTTGATAAATTATATATAGGTCTTATAACTGCTGGGGAAGAGTCTGGTAATCTTGATTTGATGCTTAATAAAATTGCAGAGCAACGAGAAGCATTACAAAGTATTAAGAAAAAAGTAAAAAAGGCCCTATCTTATCCAATTATCGTTTGTATAATTGCAGCGGGTGTGACGGGTATCCTACTAACCTTTGCTGTACCTGCTTTCTCAGCAATGTTTATCAACTCAGGTAAACCTCTTCCTGCAATTACCCAATTAACAGTAAATGCATCTAATTTTATGCAAAACTCTTGGTGGAAAATTCTCTTATTTATATTTATCTTCGTTACAGCATTTAAATCTTTAAAATTTAAATATCCTAAAATTCAGATCGCTCAAGATCATTTTATGCTTAAAATACCTATTATTGGTGAAGTCATTTTTAAATCTGCTTTAGCTAGATTTGCTAGTACATTAGAAATTACTGTGCAATCAGGAATGAGTTTAACAAGAGCATTAGACATGGTAGCACTAGCAACAGGTAATGCTAAATATGACCAAGCAGCTGTAGATATTAAAAAGAGTATTACTGAAGGAGCTTCATTTAAAGAAGCTATCGTAGAGACTGGAAACTTTCCATTTCTAGTTGAGCAAATGGTCGCTGTTGGTGAAGAGTCAGGAGCCCTAGAAACAATGCTTGGAAACTTAAATAGAGTTTATCAAGAAGAGGTTGATACTCTAGTAGGAAGCTTAAGCTCTATGCTAGAGCCTATAATTATGATAGTTCTTGGTGGTGTAGTTGGTTTCCTAGTTGTAAGTATGTATATGCCTATGTTTCAAATGGGTGATGCTATATAAATTATCAAAGTCTTTTATTTTAATATTTATCTTAAGCTACTTTTTTATAAAATTTTCTGAACTATATACTTTGCTATATTAATCTTACTTGTTTCTCTAACCTTTCTATCTATTATAGATCTTTACTAGTTTACATAGAAAAGACTGTTGAATAAATCTTTCAATTTCTATGAATAGGAATATTTTTGCTATTTTTAGTAAAAACTTAGCCT
>NZ_JAWUZH010000016.1:0-47206 GCF_036281795.1 Francisella sp. 19S2-4 | reverse complement strand
AATACTAATATCTGTAACATCTGTATTTTACAAAATATATCTAACAATTTGGGATATTAATTCAACAGTCTTTTTAATCTTGAGAGTGAAATAGGATATTTTCTAAAAGATAAATTATTAGCTATTAAATATAATTTTAAACATACGGAAGAAGATATCTTACCAGTTTTACTATATCAACTTAAATACTCTAAAGGTGATGCTTCTTATGGGATTGAAGAAATACGAGAGTATAAGAATGGATCAATAAAATATTTAATAGGATCTTATTTTTATAAAAAGAAAGATAAAGATTCTAATAATAATACTGTTTATAAAAAATATCAGAAAAATTTTATATTATTATACAATCTTAATAGTCTACCTAATTTTAATTTTGAACTAAAAGCTAAGTATTCAATATTTAGGATTTTTGGTAATAAATCTAGCCAAATAACGGCTTCTCCAGAGTTTAATAAAAATTATAAAGTTTTATATAAAGATAATGATAGTATTTTGGCAAATAACTATTTTGATGCCGCGAGGATTGTTAGCCTTATAGATTTTTATAAGAAAAGTTTATTTGATTTTAGATTAAAGATTATAACAAATAAAAATAATATAAGATTCGTTTGTATAGATAATCATAATATAAATATAGAAAGATTTTTAAATAATGAGTTATCAAAGGAATTCCCTGATGATTTTAGAGAGCTTAAATTACGCGAGTATGATAGCTTTCTAGAATTACTCGAATTGTTGAATATTAACTAGTATATAAGGATAGAGTTTTATGCTGATAGTATTATTTGGATTGGTTATATTAGGCTTTGTATTGTTTTGGTATTTTCTTATCTATTTATTAAATAAAAAGTTTATACAAGATTTATCAGAAAAAAAATCAACAAATAAACTTCTTCTAATGGTAGCAGTTATAGCGACTGTATATATTTTTGTTTATCTTTTATTTGCTTGTTTAGGTAGTGAAAACTTAGCCGTATCTTTTAGGTTACGGAGTGTTAATGCTATGTCATTACTTGCGATGTTTCCACTTATTTTGATGCCATCAATATGGCGAAAGTATACAAATAATATAACTGTTCGGTTATTTTATTGGTTTGGGATTTTATATATTGTATTTTCGGGTTTATCTTCTGTATTTTATTCGGGTTCTAACCATGATCTAACATATATAATTGTTAGTTTACTAGCTGGTTTGCTATCATTTATATTGTTTGTATTAATCATTATGATGCTTTTATCAGATCCTAATATAGAAATAACTAATAAAATATTACAACCTAATATGCTATTAAGAATCTTATCAGCTATTGCACTTTTAGTTTTACTTGCGGGATATACAGTTAGCTTTTTCGCTAATAAATCATATAACACTAATGGTATTGATTTTGATACATATCTTATTATGACTAATTTTGCGAGTGCGTCTATTTTTGTAGCATTTACTCTAGTGTTTAGTAGTATATTAACGTGTATGGCAACAAGCTATGATAGCCTCAAGCATATATTGTATGCAATTGTTGGACTTTTAATTATAGGAGCTTACTTTTTACTAGCTTGGACATATACAATGGGTCTACAAAAAGAAACTCTCGAAAATGCATATTCAGTGCTAAATATGACTACTAATATTATTAGCTTTATCGTATGTTCATATTTACTTGTTTCTATACTAAATAAATTAAACTTAAAGATAAGTTTTATCATCATATTATTCGCTGTCTTTATAATTTTACCTTTTACTACAAAATTTATGATTGCTACATATAGTCAGGTGTACGTAATTGCATTAGCAATGTTGATTATTAGAAATGGTAGTAAATATTTTAATATAAATGCTGGTTCTATAGATTCTAATCAAGACATATCTAAAAAAGACAGTTAAGGTTTTATCGATGAAAAAAATACAAGTTATTATTAGCTCTCTGATTATTTTATTTATTTTTGCCTTAATGATTGGTACATTAATGTATTTCAAAAGCCTTGGTGACAAAACTAATAATCATAAAGAAGCCAAGAAACAAGAGAATTTACTAGCTTCAGATTCAAAAAAAAGCGCTGAAGAATCATCTGATATAAAAGCTAGTTTATTAACGGATAAAATTTCTATAGACATAAAAGAAGATGATTTAGTTGAAGGTAAAATCTTTTTAGCAACAAAATATTTTAAAATAGCTGATCCAGAAAATTTTTCTGATATTGACAAGAAAAGGGCTATAGTAGTGAACTCTATATCTACTAACTTTCAGATTATACAAGGACATCAGTGTGATCTTAATAGTATGGCTGCAGAGTGTTTAGTAATTGCCAAAAACAAGAAAACTAATAAGCTATTATATATAACACTAGGTTATCACTTTAATGATTACTATTCTGAAGTAGCGATAGATGCTATTGTGAATAATATTCCACCATTTGAATACTCTAAGAGTAATCCTAAGGTTGGTGCTATGATGAGTGATGGTAAATTGTTATATACAGATGATAGAAGTTTAATTAAAAATATAAAAATATCTGAAGATAATATATCCAATAAAAAAATAGAAAATGTTTTCTATAATGACAAAAATAAAAGTATTGTAATAAGTTACATAGACTCATCAGTTATAACTGTGATTTTTGCTGATGGTAATTATAAAAATTTTATATTACCTATAACTTATAATGGTTATTCTACTTACTCAATTAAGCCTATAAATAATGGTAATGGGTATATTATTGATTATATAAAACCTAGTTTTAATAATAGACCATCTTTACTTGGTTTATTACTACCTAATAAAAATACCTATAAGCTTATCTACAAGAAAGAATTTTACACTTTGCCCAATTTAAAACAAAGTAAAGATGGTAATTTAATATATTTCTTAGCAGATGGAAGAAATATGGACTACAACAAAGCTTATGTTTGGAGTAAATCAAATGGTCTTAAAGAAATAAAATATACAAGTTTTCGTTTTGCTGGAGAAGCTAATAGTGAAGTTTTTCTGTCAGTCAAAAATCCTGATGAAAAGCCCAATAAGCTTTATAAATCATCATTTGGTATTTTGATAAAAGCAGATGGTAGTATACAAGAATATCGAAACCTTTCTTCTATCAGTGATATAAAAGCGACAAAAACTGGTGATTTTATTGTTAAGAATCAAAATGATACTTATTTTATATCTAAAGATGGGCAAATATCAAAAGTAGCTAATTCATCAGATATTTATAGTATCGATGAGTTCGCAAAAAATAATATATTTTATATAAAAGGAAGTAAGCTTTTCATAACTTATAATGATTTATATAAGGTTATTGATAATCCAATTATAAATATTGAGAATAGTAATAATGAGTATGTAATAAAAGATACTAAAGGAAATATATATTTTATAGTTACTGATAAAAAAGATAATATCTTTGTATATAAGTTAGTAGATAACTTTTCTTTTTCTCAAGTTGCGAAGTTTCACGAAGAGGGTTTATCTGATATAAATGTATACCCACTAAATAATGGACTAGCTATATGGAGTGATAGTAATAATCCTAAAAATATATATATTTATAATAATGGTGAAGCTAGTAATTACTCTGTAGATAACGATGTTAAAGGATTAAGAAAGTTAGCATCTTTAAAAGATGCATATATTATATATCCATATAATCAAAGCTATTTTCTAAAACTTAATAAAGATACTTCTAAAGTATCTAAGATAGATCTTTCTAAAACTATTTATGATCCATTTAAAGCCGCGGGGAATAAAGCAATACCAGATTTTAGATCTGTCATAGTGAATTCCACTGAAAAGAGTTTTGGTATGTTATTTAAGGATCCAAGTAGTGGTGAAGACTATAAGTTTATTTTTTGGATGGATGAAAGTGGTGAAATAGCACCTTATCTTCTTCCTGATGATGCAGATAACTTTGATACTGAGAACTCGCCGTTAAAATCAGATACTGGTCAGTTATTTTATGTTAATACAACAGATCCTTCTCGAGGTTATAACAGAAGTGAAAATCATTTTGTATTAACTGTAATAGGTAATGATGGTAATGCAAATAAATATACAGCGACAGATGGTTCTATATATACTAATTATGAATGGCTAAGTACGTATTTCTATACTGGGAAAAACAAATCTGGAGTAATAGTATTTGTTTTTCATTCTAATGCTCAGCCTTATGAATATAACTCATCATTTTGGATTTCAAATACTGATAGTTATGATCTAACTCAATTAAAAGCGCCAGATATTTTTGGCACAGAACCTAGTACAGTATTACAAGTTGGCGGAGATTATAGTAATCATCAAGCTAATTTGTTTATATATAAAGATACAGATTTTTATGTGAATATACATAAAGATGGTAGCTATTTGTATGTTGAAAATAGAGCGATGAAACGTAGCTAAATTTTCTAAATTATTCTTGATCTTATTTTTTATATAAAAAGTCTAAAATTTTATTTGTAATTAGTGTTTTGCTGTACTACCATGTTAGTACATTGATACATTATTAATTTGACTAAAATAAATGTCTGAAATAAAAAATAATGAGGATAATCTCCAAGATCTATATAAGGTTTTTACAAATTTTGAGTCTGTAGATGAAGCAAAGCTTTTCTTAGAAGATTTATGCACACCAGTAGATTTAATGGCAATGGCTGCTCGTTGGAGAGTAGTTAAAGAATTAAAAAAAGATAAATCATATCGCCAGATCCATGCTGAAACAGGAGTTAGCCTTACAACTGTTAGTAGAGTTGCAAGATGTCTTACTTATGGAACAAATGGTTACAACACTATCTATAATAAAATAAAAAATGAGAGTTAAGATGAGAAAAAGATTAAGAGTTGCTATACAAAAGAAAGGCAGACTATATGATAATTCAATGGAATTATTTAGTAAAATAGGTGTCAAAGTAGAGTTCTCAAGTAAAAGTAATTTGTTATGTCATTCAATAAATGCTCCAATTGATTTTCTTTTTGTAAGAGATGATGATATTCCAACTTTAGTAAATGGCAATGTTTGTGATTTTGGTATAGTAGGTGAGAATGTTTTAGAAGAGTATTTACTAAGCATAAAAGATACTAATAAAAAGAACGATATTATCAAAACGAAAAAACTAGGGTTTGGTAAATGTAGGCTATCTATAGCTGTACCAAATAATGCTAGTGAAAACTTAAATGATCTTAAAAATACCCGGATAGCAACTTCCTATCCTTACTTAGTACAAGAGTTTTCAGATAAGAATGATTTAGGTCTTGATCCATTATCTATTTCTGGGTCAGTTGAGATCGCACCGAATTTACAAATGGCAAGCTCAATATGTGACTTGGTTTCTACTGGTAGAACATTAGAAGAGAATAATCTTAAAGAAATTCATACAATAATGAAAAGCCAAGCTATTTTAATTCGCTCAAATGAAAATTTTGGAGATGAATTAGAAGAATATTATCAATTATTACTTAGACGAATTGAGGGTGTAAAGCATGCTCAAGAACGTAAATATATTATGTTTCATATTGATAAAGATTCAATAGATACGATTGCTCATATTTTACCTGGACATGAAGGTCAAACTATAATGCCTTTATATGGGGATACTAAAGTTGCGATACATTTGGTTACCAAAGAGGGAGTTTTCTGGGGAACTTTAGAGAAGTTAAAAGAAGCAGGTGCTAGCTCTATATTAGTTTTACCAATTGAGAAGATGTTGGAGTAAGTAGCGACAATGATTGAAATATATAATTGGCAAGAGCTTAGCACCACTAAGCAAGTAGAGCTTCTGTCTCGCCCAGTTTCTGCTAATAAAGCTAACTTAGTTGCAGGTGTTAGAAATATTTTAAATGAAGTTAAGCAGAACGGTGATAAAGCACTTTTTGAATTTACTTCTAAATTTGATAGTGTTGATTTAGATAATATTGAAGTCTCAGTAGATGAGATTAAAGAAGCTTACTTACTAGCCTCGCCAGATGATATTAATTTAATCAAAAATTCGATAGCGCGTATATCTAACTATCATGAAGTAATGAAGCCAAAAACTACTGTTTGTGATACCAATGATGGTGTGGTTTGTAAAAAAGTTTATAGGCCTATTGAAAAAGTTGGTTTATATGTGCCTGGTGGTTCAGCTCCATTAGTTTCTACGCTAATAATGCTAGCAGCTCCAGCACAAATTGCAGGTTGTAAAGAAACCTATGTGGCTACACCTTGTGATAAAAATGGTAATGTTCATCCATTAATTTTAATAGCAGCTGATATTTGTAAGGTTTCAAAGATTTATAAACTAGGAGGAGCTCAAGCTATAGCTGCTCTAGCTTATGGTACAGAAACTGTATCTAAAGTTAATAAAATTTATGGTCCAGGAAATTCTTGGGTTACAGAG
Organism: Francisella sp. 19S2-4; assembly: GCF_036281795.1. NCBI lineage: Bacteria > Pseudomonadati > Pseudomonadota > Gammaproteobacteria > Thiotrichales > Francisellaceae > Francisella > Francisella sp. 19S2-4. The sequence goes on along the minus strand of NZ_JAWUZH010000016.1, from coordinate 40,839 downwards.
GCAAAACAGCAAGTTTCTAATGATAGCCAAGGTGCTGCTATTGATCTGCCAGCTGGACCTTCAGAAGTTTTAGTAGTTGCTGATGAGAGTGCAGATTCTAGATTTGTTGCTGCAGATTTGTTAGCTCAAGCTGAGCATGGCACAGACTCACAAGCTTTATTAATCACAACTAGTCAAATTTTAGCAGATAAGGTTAGAGATGAAGTTTCTAAGCAAACTAGTACAGCCCAAAGAAAAGCTATTATTGAGAAATCTTTAGAAAATAGTGCAATTATTGTTGTAGATACATTTAGCCAAGCAATTAATATAGCTAATGAGTATGCTTCTGAGCACCTTATTTTAAATATTGAAAATGCAGATAATTATATTGATAGTATTCAAAATTCAGGTGCTGTATTCGTAGGTCCTTGGGCGGCTGAAGCATTAGGCGACTATATTACTGGGTCAAATCATGTACTACCTACTTATGGATATGCAAAAGCCTATAGCGGTTTAGCAACTATAGATTTTATGAAAGCTATAAGTATTCAAAATGTATCTAAGCAAGGTATAAAAAATATAGGACAAACAGCGATGAGATTAGCTGATATAGAAGGTCTCAAAGCTCATGAAAATGCAATAGCTATTCGCTTGGAGAGTTTATAACATTATGCAAAATATTGTGCAAAATCAAACTACAGAAAGTCTTATTCGTAAAGATTTACAAAAATTTAGTGCATACTCATCTGCGCGCTCTTTAAAAGTGGATGGAGATATTTGGTTAAATGCTAATGAATCACCATATAATAATGAGTATTTGTATAATCGCTATCCTGAACCACAACCAAAGAAATTAGTGGAGAAGCTAGCAAAGATATATAATGTTGATGCAAGCAATCTATTAGTTACTAGAGGTAGTGATGAGGGGATTGATCTGTTATTTAGATTATATTGTGAGTATCAAAAAGATTCTGCTTTTGCAGTTGAGCCTACTTTTGGGATGTATAAAATAGCTGCTCAACTACAAGGTGTTGATTATAAAACTCTTAAGCTAAAAGAAGAAAATAACTTTGAAATTAATGTTACAGAGCTTTTAGTGAGTATTCCTGATAACTGTAAATTACTATTTTTATGTACTCCTAATAATCCTACTGGTAAATCTATACCATTAGCTGATATTGAACAAATTTTAAGTGAATTAGCTGGCAAGTGTGTAGTTGTAGTTGATGAGGCGTATATTGAATTTAGTAATGAAAGGTCTGTTTCTAGCATTATCAATAAATATGAAAATTTAGTTGTGCTAAGAACCTTGTCAAAATCTTTTGGTATGGCAGGTCTTAGGCTAGGGACGGTAATTACTAATTCAGATAGAATAGTTTGGTTGAGAAAAATATTAGCACCGTATCCAATCCCAAAAACTACAGAAAATACTATATTAGCAATGCTTGATGATGAGAGTTTAGCAAATATAGCTAGTCAAATTACTGAAGTAAAAGAGCAAAGAGAACATCTATATCAAGCATTATCACAAATGAAGATTGTTGATAAATTGTGGTCATCAGATGCTAATTTTATATTAGTTAGATTTAGAGAGAGTATCTTTAATAAACTAATCGATAATAAAATAGTAGTCCGTTCTATGGCTCATTTTTTCAATGATGAAAAAGTTCTAAGAATTAGCATAGGGACAGTATCTGAAAATAAAAAATTAATCGAAGTATTACAAAAATTAAGTAGCGAATATGAAACAAAATAAATATTTATTCATTGATAGAGATGGTACTTTAATAGTTGAACCACCTATAGATAAGCAGGTCGATAGTATTGAGAAACTAGAGTTTTTTGATGGTGTTTTTGAAGCTCTTAAAAAATTACAAAAAGCAGGCTTTAAACTTGTTATGGTATCAAACCAAGATGGTTTAGGTACTGAGTCTTTTCCTCAAGAAGATTTTGATGCACCGCATAACTTGATGATGAAGGTATTTAAGTCTCAAGGGATAGAGTTTGAGGATGTCTTAATATGTCCACATTTCGCTCATGAGAATTGTAACTGTCGTAAACCTAAAGTTGGTTTATTGATGGACTATTTAGTAGAGCAAAAGATCTCTCTAAAAGATAGCTATGTGATAGGTGATAGAGAAACTGATGTTCAATTAGCACATAATATAAAAGTCAATCCTATTCAATTTGGTGTTGGAAGTTATCAATCTTGGGATGATATTACTACAGCAATATTAAATAAGCCTAGAGTAGCTGAAATCAAGCGTGTAACTAATGAGACTGATATTATTGTAAAAGTTAATCTAGATGCTCCTGGAACTCGAGAAATAGATACGGGTCTTGGGTTTTTTGATCATATGCTTGATCAGATTGTAAAACATGCTGGTATAAGTGCCGTAATTCAGGCAAAAGGTGATCTTCATATCGATGATCATCATTGTGTTGAGGATGTTGCAATTACTCTCTCTCAAGCAATTGCTCAAGCTTTAGGCGATAAATATGGTATTAATCGTTATGGTTTCTTATTACCTATGGATGAGGCTTTAGTTGAGATTGCTCTAGATTTAAGTGGCAGAAATTACTGCTCTTTTGAGGCAAATTTTGATCGAGAAATGGTTGGGGATTTATCAGTAGAGTTGGTGAAGCATTTCTTTGTATCTTTTGCTGAAGGTCTAAAAGCAACACTACATATCAAAGTAACAGGTGAGAATACTCATCATATGATAGAAGCGTGTTTTAAAGGCTTAGGGAAAGTGCTTAAACAAGCGATTGCTAAAAATGGTATAGATGAGATTCCTAGTTCAAAGGGAGTATTATGATAGCGATAATAGATTGTTGTGGGAGTAATTTTGCTTCGATAAAATATGCCTTTGAGAAATTAGGGCAACAAATAGTCCTAACACATGATGCTGAAGTAATCAAAAAATCAGCTTGCGTAATTTTACCTGGTGTGGGACATGCTAAATCAGCCATGGATAGTTTAAGAAAAAATAATTTAGATAAGCTTATCCCTGAGCTGACACAACCAGTATTAGGAATCTGCTTAGGAATGCAAATTATGTATAGTTTTTCTGAAGAAGGAAGTACAGCTTGTTTGGGTATTTTTCCTGAAAAAGTAAAAGCTTTTAAGAAAACTCAAGGCTTTAGTATTCCACACATGGGTTGGAATAGTTTACAAAATGTAAATAAAGATCATTTTTTGTTTAAAGATATTGCAGGAGATGATTATGTATATTTTGTGCATAGTTTTTATGCTGAGCTTAATCAATTTAGTATAACTACTAATGACTATATAAATGATTTCACTGCGATGGTAAATAAAGATAATTTTTATGGCATTCAATTTCATCCTGAGAAATCTGGTAGGGTTGGCATGAAGATTTTAGAGAATTTTATACAAGGAGCTTTGTAAATGAATATATTTCCAGCAATAGATCTAATAAATGGCAAATGTGTTCGTTTAGAAAAAGGTGATTTTAATAAAACTACTACTTATGAGTTTGAGCCAAAAGATGTTGCAAAAGCATATCAACAAGCAGGTGCTGAGTTTATCCATGTCGTAGATTTAGATGGCGCTAAAAAAGGTCAAACTTGTCAGTTTGAAACTATTCAGCAGATTAGAGAGAACTGTAATATGACGCTACAAGTTGGTGGTGGTGTCAAAGATTTTGAGACTATCGAAAAGCTTCTGGAAATCGGAGTTGATAGAGTAGTTGTCGGTAGTTTAGCTGTCAAAGATATAGCATTAACAAAGAAGTTTTTTGAGAAATATGGTGCTGAGAAGATAGTTTTAGCTTTAGATGTATTTATCAAAGAAGAAGTTCCTTATATAGCAACACATGGTTGGCAAGAGTCTAGCACAACAACTTTAGATGAAATACTACAGACTTATCTTGGTGATGGTCTTGAGTATGTCTTATGTACTGATATATCTAGAGATGGTATGCTGCAAGGTCCAAATTTTGAGCTATATAGAATCTATTCATCTATATATCCAGATATTCAGTTTATGGCTTCTGGTGGAGTTGGTAGCTTAGAAGATTTAGAAATTCTAAAAGAGCAGAATACTTATGGTGTTATCATTGGTAAAGCTCTATATGAAAATAAATTTACACTACAAGAGGCTTTAGAATGTTAACAAAAAGAATAATTCCATGTCTTGATGTCAAAGATGGTGTAGTTGTCAAAGGTGTAAAATTTAGAAATCATAGAATCATTGGCGATATTATTGAACTAGCACAGAAATACTCAGATGCAGGCGCTGATGAGCTAGTATTTTATGATATTGGCGCTAGTCCAGATAATAAGCTACTTTCTATCAAGTGGATACAAGAGATAGCTAAAAAAATAAATATTCCATTTTGTGTAGCTGGAGGTATAAAGTCTGTAGAGAATGCTCGAGCTATACTAAATGAAGGGGCTGATAAAATATCTGTCAACTCTGCAGCACTTGCTAGACCTGATTTGATAGATGAGCTAGTCTATGAGTTTGGTACTCAATGTGTAGTAGTTGGCGTAGATAGTAAATTTATTGATGGTGAATTTAAAGTTTGCCAATATACAGGTAGTGATGATAAAACTGTACAGACATTATTAGATCCAGTTAGTTGGGCAAAAGAGGTAGAGTCTCGTGGTGCTGGTGAGATAGTTCTTAATTGTATGAATCATGATGGTGTCAAAGGTGGTTATGATCTAGAGCATCTTAGAGAAGTTCAATCAAATGTCTCAATCCCTGTTATTGCCTCTGGAGGAGCTGGTCAGATTCAGCATTTTATTGATGTATTTAAGCATACGGATATTGATGGTGCTTTGGCTGCTAGTGTATTTCATGATGATATTATTGCGATACCTGAATTAAAACAAGAACTTTTTAAAAACAATATACCTACAAGAATAGTAAAATAGGATACAAAATGGATAACAAAATTATAGAGTCTATAGCTTGGCAAAAAATGGATAATTTAGTTCCAGCTATTATTCAATCAGCAATTGATAATAGTGTCTTAATGCTAGGTTATATGAGTAAGGAATCTTTAGAAAAGACTTTAGAAATCGGCAAAGTTACTTTCTATAGCCGTAGTAAAAAACGCTTATGGACTAAGGGTGAAGAAAGTGGAAACTTTCTTGAGCTAAAAGATATAGCTATTGACTGTGATAATGATTCTATACTTATAAAAGCTATACCATACGGCCCAACTTGTCATACTGGTAGTAAATCATGTTTTACTCAAGATGAAGAAAATAGCTCTTTGTATATAATAGACAAATTAGAAAAGTTAATAGCTGAAAGAAAAGATTATTTACCTGAGAATAGTTATTTAACTAGTTTATTTAAAGAAGGCTTACCAAGAATAGCTCAAAAGGTTGGCGAAGAAGGTGTCGAAGTTGTAATTGCTGCAATGAAGCAAGACTCAGAAGACGAGCTAATTTCTGAGACGGCGGACTTATTATTTCATTTACTAGTTTTACTTAAAGAGAAAGGTATTTCATTAGAACAAATTTGTCAAAAGTTAGTTTCTAGGAATACTTCCAGTAGTATACTTAAAAACTTTTGATTAAAGTTTTCATCTTAATAGAGTAATTATGGTGTATACTGCTTATTTTTATATGAATAAAATTGTAGGAGTTTTGAAGTTGTGAGGGGTATAAATAAAACGTTAGCTATTTACATGCTTTTTTATATTATAATTTGGGCAGTGTTACCATTGTTTTTTTATAATAGTTTTACATTAGATGTAGATACTATAGATATTTTTCACCATGTTCAGAATCTTGATATTAAATCACTTTTTGTTGATAAACATCCAGGATTAACGTTAATTATATTTAAGATTTTATTACTTTTATCCCCTAGTCCTTTTTTTGCTAATCTTTTGGGTAGTAGCATTTTCTTATCGCTAGCTTTAGTTTATATATATAAATTATTAAGACTTGATTATAGTAAAGATGAAGCAACTTTATTAACGATTTTGTCATCTTGTAGTATTTTTTATATATTAAGATATTTTATAGAGTTTAATCATAATTTAGTATTATTACCAATTTGGATAGCTTCAGTATATTATTTTATTTCTGCTATTAGAGGTAATAATACAAAAACATGGATTATATTAGCTTTTGTTTGTGCTCTTGGTATGTATGCCAAATTTCAGATGGCACTTATTATAATTGTTGAGTTTTGCTATTTGATATTTAAATATGATAAAAAATATTTAAAGAATCTAGTTATATCTTTTTTAATCTTTATATTATTAATGACTCCAGAAATAATTGGGGTAATGATATATAGCAGAAATCTTCAATATATGTTTTTACAAATAGATGATGATAATTATGGTTTTTTTCTAGTGGCTAATAACGCTAATATTTTATTACGTATATTGGCAATGCAATTATTTAATGTAATAAATTTATTTTTTATTGCTGTACCTGTATTAATAACTCTTCTATTAGTTACTTTTAAAAAAGTAAAATTTAATGCTATTTCTTTTACTAATCCATTAGTTATATGTGGTTTTTTACCTCTAGTAGTGTTTTTTATAATTCAAACAGTAAAAGGGCAACTACCTGCGGGCTGGCTCATTGTTACAATGTCTCTTACCTTCCCTGCGTTTTGTAGTTTATTTGGACTTAAAATAATAAATAAAATAAATTTCAATAAATTAGTTGTAATACTTTTATCATTACATTTTATTGCCTTTGTTGGTTATAACATATCAACGTTTTCTAGTAAAACTATTCTCACTACAAACTATGGTGATAAAGTAGCAGTAGCAGCAAAAACTTTTTGGAAAAAGCATGCAGATAAAGAAAGTAGAGAAAGAAAAGAGATTTATGTAATAGATAATACAGGTTGGATTGATGGCGCAATGCCTGATCTTTATGCATATTCAAATAATATAAATTATAAAAAAGAAATACTGGTTGCATATAATGGATGTAATTTATCATCTCAAGCAAATGTTTTAAAGACTAATGGTTTTAATGTAATAACTAAAGAATGTATAGCTGTTCAATATGCAAATAAGTTTAAAAAGCTATCGCATAATGTTTCATTTTTTATAGTTAAAAAAGGATAGGTCTGCTGTTTAAGTAAGAAAATGACTTTAAGAGTGCAAATCTCTATCCATCAAATGACTTGGTAATACATTTGATAGAGAGTTTAGAATATTACTTGGTACTTTTGGATTCTCATGAGCTAAATCTTGGATAAGTTTTTTAACTTTTTTTCTTTTAAGGTTTTCTTGTGAGCCACATAGGTTACATGGAATTATTGGAAACTCTTGTTCTTTAGCAAATTCTATTAAATCACGCTCTTGAACTAATACCATTGGACGGATTACAGTGTTTTCACCATCTTGAGTGATAAACTTAGGTGGCATAGATTTAATTTGCCCTTGATACAGGATAGACATTAACAAAGATTCAATTAAATCATCACGGTGATGACCTAGAATAATCTTATCCATTTTATGCTCTTTTGCATATCTATAGATATTACCACGGCGAAGTCTTGAGCATAAAGAACAATAAGTTTTACCTTCCGGTACTTTATCTATAACCACACCATAGGTATTTTTTGTTTCAATCTCATAAGATACGCCTAAATCATCAAGGTATTTTCTAAGCTTGCTATCATCCCAACCAGGCTGAGACTGATCTAATGTATATACATGAAGATCTATATCATAAGTTCCATCTTTAATAAGACCATGTAGAACTTTTAGAAGTCCAAAAGAATCCTTACCTCCAGATAGGCAAAGCATAACTTTTTCGCCTTTATTAATAAGCTTATAATCTACGATAGCTTTAGTGATATAATGACGAAGTTTCTTCTCAGTCTTACTAATTTTGATCTCTGTCATTTATCTATGTGCCTTTTTAAAGATTCTATCTTTCTCACGTGCCCAGTCTTTATCTTTTTCAGCTTGGCGCTTATCATGTGTTTTCTTACCTTGAGCTAGAGCTATCTCAACTTTTACTCGAGAGCCTTTCCAATACATGGCAAGTGGCACACAAGTTAGGCCTTTTTGCTCAACTCTACCCATGATTTTGTCAATTTCGCGGCGATTAAGTAGCAATTTACGATTTGCTGAAGCATCTGCTACAACATGTGTTGATGCAGATAGTAGCGGGGTTATTAGACAGTTAAATAGCCAAGCTTCACCTTTTCTAATGTGTATATGACTATCTATCATCTGAACTTTACCGGCTCTTACACTTTTTACTTCCCATCCTTGTAATACTATTCCAGCTTCAAATTTCTCTAAAATAGTATAATCATGGAAGGCTCTTTTATTTCTAGCAATGGTTGCTGGAGAAACCTTATGTTTACTCATAACTTTATTATTTTTTGTAAAAGATATACAATGTAGGGCTATATATTATCAGCAAAACACAAAAGATTAAATAAATGAATAAAGTTAATAAATCTGCAATTGTAAATTATAGCGCTGCACAGATGTATAATCTTGTAAATGATATCAAAAGTTACCCTGAATTTTTACCAATGTGCTATGACATTGAGATTTTTGAGCATACAGAAACAGAAGCAAAAGCATCTCTAAAAATTAAGTCTGGATTTGTTAAGCTAGATTTTGCTACGCATAATACTATGGTAAAAAATAAACATATCCATTTAAATCTTATGAATGGACCTTTTAAAAGCTTAATTGGTGATTGGAGCTTTGAACCTCAAGATGAAAACTCATGTAAAGTATCACTAGATATGGAGTTTACTTTTGAGAATAAATTTGTAGAAATGGCTCTTGGCCCAGTATTTCGTGGTTTAGCAGATAAGATGTTAGGAGCTTTTTGTAAACGTGCAGAAGAGGTTTATAAATAGTGAAAGTAGAAGTTATTTATGCATTACCAAATGAGCAAAAATCTTTTTTTGTTGAGTCTGAAAGGACTCTTACAGTTAGACAAGCTATCCAGCAATCCAAAATAATTCATAAATATCCCGAGTTAGAAAATCTAGAAGAGTTAAAAATTGGTATTTATAGTGAAGTAGTTGATTTGGATCATTCTGTGAAAGATAAAGATAGGGTAGAAATATATAGGAATCTAACTATCGATCCTAAACAAGCGCGTATGTTAAGAGCTGAACAAAAGCGTAAAAAAGAAGGCATAAGAGGCTTTGGAGCATAAAAGAGCTTTTCAACGTAAAAATCATCGTCTAGAGAATTTTGATTATTCACAAAATGGCTATTACTATGTGACTATTTGTACCAAAGGTAGAATTAGTTATTTTGGTGAAATATTATCAGATGGGCAGATAATATTGAATGATTGTGGAAAGATAGTTTATGATCAATGGATGTGGTTAAGTTATCAATACGAATATGTCTTTCTAGATGAATTTGTTGTAATGCCAAATCATTTTCATGGAATATTAATTATTAATAATCCAAATGTGTGCGTAGAGGCTGGTCGTGACCAGCCAAATAAAAGGACAAGTCACGACATGTCCCTACAAAAAAATAGAAAAATTAAATCTTTATCTCAATTAATTGGTGCATTTAAGACAACATCATCTAAACAAATCAGAAATAATCTTGGATTATCAGACTTTGAATGGCAGAGATCTTTTTATGATCATATAATAAGAAATGAGCAATCCTTATTAAAGATCAGAGAATATATAAATAATAATCCAGCTAAATGGTATTTAGACAAATATAACTGTGAGAATCAAAATGAGTACTAAAAAAGTAGCTATCATTGGAGCTGGCCTAGCAGGATGTTCGTTGGCTTATGAGTTAAGTAGATCAAATAATTTTGATATAATTATATTTGATAAAAATTCTGAAATTGCAAATGAAGCATCAGGTAATTTTGCTGGAATATTAGAACCCTATTTAACTTCTGATAATAACTTTTCAGATCAATTTCATACATTAGGTTATAGTTTGTTGCTTGATTTTATAAATCAATATGTTGATGAAGTAGAGATTTGTAATAAAGGGGTATTGCAAATACTAAGTGATGAAAAAGATCTAAAAAGGTACGAAAAGATATTTCATAAGAGAGATATTGATCCAAATTTAGCTCAGATACTTTCTAATCAACAACTTTCTAGATTTCTTAATAAAGACCTTTCAAAAAAAGCTATATATTATTCAAATGCTCTATCAGTAGTACCTAAAAGTATTTGCCATCTGTGGCTTAAGTTGTCAGGTGCTAAGTTAAAGATAGATGCTGAGCTATTAGATATTAAAAATATAGGTGAAGTTTGGCAGTTAGAGTTTGCTGAATTTAGTGAAGATTTTGATATTGTAATTTTTGCTGGTGGGTATCATTTATTTAAAAATATTTCTTACTTACAAAGAATTCCAGTATATCCTTCATATGGACAACTTACTGTTATTGATAATTATTTTGATATAGACAGAACCATAGTTGATAAGGGTTATATTATTCCTGGATATCAAGGAGACTTGCAAGTAATAGGTGCTACATTTAGAGATAATTCAGATATTAGTGGAGAACTTCGAGACACTGATGATGAGTTTAATATTTCCCAAATAAAACAAATATCATTAAATAACCATGATAAAGAATTAGATGTAGTTAATTCGAGAGTTGCTATGAGATGCGTAACTTCTGATCATCTTCCTCTTATTGGAGAGTTAGTTGATTATATTAAGTTTGAAGAAACTTTTTATAAACCTTTATCAAAAGGATATCCTAAATCTAAAATGCCAAAAGTTGAATATGAAACTGGACTATATGTATCATCTGGGTTTGGCTCTAAAGGTATGTGCTCATCTTTAATTGCTGCAAAAATTATTGCTTCAAAGATATTAGATCAACAAAATATAGTCTCTAAAAATTTATTGGAAGCTTTATCACCGCAGAGGTTTTGGATTAGAAACTTTAAGAAAAGTTTAAGATTCTAATTTAGACTTTATATTTTGTAATAATACTCTATAATTCTTACTTCAAGTTCTTATAATAAATAAAGTTAATTTTAAGATGAAAATAAAAATAAATTTAATATTGCTTTGGGCTATTTTATCTATGACTCTTGCTGGATGTTCATTTAAGTGGGAAGTACCTATAAATAAAAGGGACCCTTATGAAAAGTATAACAAAAAAATATATAATTTTAATAATGATGTTTATGAGTTTTTAACACCTGTAGCAAATGCTTATGCTTTTGTTATGCCTAATGTTGTCCAAAATGGTATCTTTAATGTTTTTCAAAATCTTTTCGAGCCTAGTAGAGTAGCCAATGATATATTCCAATGGCAATGGGGATATGCCGGTGATGATACTTTAAGGTTTGTATCGAATACTACGCTCGGTGTAGCTGGAATATTTGATGTTGCAAATAGCTGGTTTGATTTACCTATACGTTATCATCAAGATTTTGCAACTACATTACATAAATGGGGAGTGTATAAAAAAGGGTATGCTTCGCCATATATCGTATGGCCATTTTTTGGACCAGGGACTGTTGAAAGTTTGTCTAATGGTGTTGATGCTGCATTTAACCCTCTTTCATATTTATTCTTAGCGCCAGGTGTTGGTACATTTACAGCATATGCTATAAACTATACTGTTTATGGATTGTACTATACAAACCAAGGGGTTTCATATTTACCAGCATATTCAAGTTTACAACAAACATCTCTAGATCCATATGTAGCTTTAAGAAATGCATATATACAAAATTATGACTATAGTATGGCGCAAATACTTAAGCAAAAGCTTCCTCAATCAGAATCATCTCAGCAAAATGATCAAGCTGTATTAAATATATTAGGTGTTAGCGATAAAAATGCTAGTTCAGAAGTTGCTTCAAGTGGAGAAAGCTTTATAACAAACTCACAGAATGTACCTGTGCTTAAGAGTAGTCTATCAACTGTAAATGATGCTGCAAAAGTTTAGATAATTTAAAACAATAAATATTCTTATAAAGGTTTCTTTCATTAGTAATTTTTTGCTATATTAAATATACTTGTCGTTCAATTATATAATTTTTAATGAAAAAAATATTCGTAGTATTTATGTCTTTGGTAATGTTATTACCAAGTGTGTCTATTATTGCAGCACCTATACCAAGTGGGTATGATTTTATTCCTATTCAGGAAGAAATGCAGATAGCTCAGCCTGTCGTACAAAAACATGGTATGGTTTCTTCACAAGAAGCTTTAGCGAGTGAAGTTGGTTTACAGATACTCAAAGAAGGTGGTAATGCAGTAGATGCTGCTGTTGCTGTTGGTTTTGCCTTAGCTGTTACTTTACCTAGAGCTGGTAATCTTGGCGGTGGTGGCTTTATGCTGATATATCTAAAAGATAAAAATAAAACAATCGCAATCAATTATCGTGAGAAAGCACCAGAGAAAGCTTCTAAAGATATGTTCCTTAATAAAAATGGAGATGTTGACTATAGTAAAGTATCTGGCTCATATAGTGCTTCAGGCGTTCCTGGGACTGTTGCAGGTTTAATTGATGCGCAACAAAAATATGGTAAGCTAAAACTCCAGCAAGTAATAGCTCCAGCTATTAAGCTAGCAGAGGATGGTATTCCAGTAAGTTATGATCTTCATCAATCATTAATAACTGCAAAACCATGGCTAGAAAAGTCTCCAGATGCTATGAGGATTTTTTATAAAAAAGATGGTTCTGCTTATAAAGTTGGTGAAATCTTAAAACAGCCAGAACTTGCTAATAGTCTAAAACTAATTGCAGAACAAGGTAAAAAGGCTTTTTACCAAGGTGAAATAGCTCATAAGATAGCTGAAAGTATGGCACAAAATGATGGTTTGATTACTTTAGAAGATCTAAAAAACTATAATATCGAAGAGATAAAACCAATTAAAGGTACGTATAGAGGCTATACAATATACTCTATGCCACCTCCAAGTTCTGGTGGGGTAGTTTTAATTGAACTTCTAAATATATTAGAGAATTTCCCATTAGCCGATTATGGTAATAACAGCGCTAAGACTATTAATCTTATGAGTAATGCTATGAGCTATGCTTATAATGATCGTAATACAGATCTTGGTGATCCTGATTTTGTAAAAATGGATTTAACTAAGTTTTTATCTAAGGAATATGCTAAACAAATAGCTAAAAAGATAGATACTGATAAACATATACCGAGTAAAGATATTAGTACCGTTGATCCTGATGATCATGAAAAATTACAGACTACACAATTTAGTGTAGTTGATAAAGGTGGTAATATGGTATCAAATACCTATACGCTAAATTATTCTTATGGTAATGGTATTATTGTGCCAGGTACTGGAATATTCTTAAATAATGAAATGGATGATTTTGCTGCTAAAGTTGGTGTAGCTAATGTGTTTGGATTGGTACAAGGTGAAGCTAATACTGTAGCACCAAATAAGCGACCTCTAAGCTCAATGACACCGACTATAGTATTAGATAAGAATGGTAATCCTTTCCTTGCTACAGGATCTCCGGGTGGTAGCCGTATTATTACAACAACTTTACAGGTGATTTTAAATCTAATTGATTACAATATGAATTTACAGTCAGCTGTTAATAACCCTCGTGTGCATAGTCAATTGTGGCCAGAAGAGTTAGGAGTAGAACAAGGTATCTCTGTAGATACAATCAATCTGCTTAAGAAAATGGGTAATAATGTTGTACCTTATGCAGCTATGGGAGCAGCTGAATCTGTAGGTTCAGATGGACAGTATGTATATGGTGCTGCAGATCCACGTAGAGCAGGTGCTTTGGCAGTAGGGTACTAATTTATATAATTATTTTTCTTTTCTAGGAGAAGCTGAGCTACCAGCGAGGATTCCTCCATCAACATTTAATTCAATACCAGTAACATACTTTGACTCATCTGAAGCTAAATATAATGTTGCATAAGCTACATCTCTTGCTTCGCCCATTCTTTTTAGAGGAATATCTTGAGAAATCATTTTTATCGCAACTTCTTTTTGAACTTCATCTTTCGGTAACATCTCATCCCACATTGGTGTCAATATAGCTCCTAGATGGATAGAGTTACAACGAATATTATATTGTATATCAGCACAGTATAAAGCAACTGATTTTGTATGGTTTCTTACAGATGCTTTACTAGAAGCGTAAGCTACAGCCTGAGGGATTCCAACAATACCAGAACGTGAAGAGATATTTAACTATACTTCCACCATTTTCTTTCATAAGCTTGATAGCATATTTGCATCCTAATGCCACACCAGTAGAGTTTATAGAATGAACCTTATGCCAAGAATTCATATCTAAATCTTCAGGGTTATGAGGTCCAGCACTTTCTATAAAACCTGTAATACCAGCATTATTAACTAAAATGTCTAATTTACCAAACTTGGATTTAATATATTTACTAACTTCTATCCAATTGCTTTCATTACTAACATCTAAATGCTTATATTCAGCATTAGCTGATTTAATGTTTTTAAGTGTTTGGTTACCTAAAGTATCATTTATGTCAGAAACAATAACAGTTGCTCCCTCACTAGCAAATAATTCTGCTATAGCTTTACCTATTCCTCTAGCAGAGCCGGTCACTAAAGTTACTTTATTTTCTAATCTTTTCATATGAGAAAGCCTTTATATTAATTAAAAGTCAGTTTTTATTTTTGAGAGTTTTAAAATTGAGAGCAACAAAAGAAGTAAGATGAATCTATGAAATTAAAGAGCTCCACGAGCCGCTTTTTTACGATCTGATTCTGTTAGATGTTTTTTTCTTAATCTAATTGACTTTGGAGTAATTTCTACTAACTCATCATCTTCGATAAATTCTAAAGCATACTCAAGAGTAAGTTTAATTGGAGTAACTAATGTAAGAGCATCATCTTTACCAGATGCACGAACGTTAGTTAACTGCTTACCTTTACAAGGGTTTACTGCTAAATCATTATCTCTACTATGAATACCAATAATCATACCTTCATAAACATCTGTACCATGAGAAATAAACATTTTACCCCTCTCTTGAAGATTCCAAAGAGCAAAAGCTACTGCTTTACCTGATACCATAGAAACTAGAGTACCATTCTGGCGAGTCTCAAGAGTTTGTTTTTTCATTGGTCCATAATGATCAAATATTTTATTTAAAATACCTGAGCCAGATGTAATAGTTAAAAATTCTGTATAAAAACCAATCAAACCACGAGAAGGAATTATAAACTCAAGTTTTACACGACCTTTTCCATCTGGTTCCATATTTTTAAGCTCACCTTGACGTAAGCCCATTCTCTCCATTACAGTACCTTGATGTTCTTCTTCGATATCTATAATTGCTTGCTCATATGGTTCATGTTTTTCACCATCTACATCTTTGAAAATTACATGTGGACGAGAAACTGCAATTTCATAACCTTCACGACGCATATTTTCAAGTAAGATTGAAAGATGAAGTTCACCACGACCAGAGACTTTAAACTTATCAGCATCATCTAATTGTTCAACTCTTAAAGCTACGTTTGTAAGTAGTTCTTTATCTAAACGATCTTTGATCTGACGAGAAGTTACAAACTTACCTTCTTTACCAGCAAATGGAGAGTTGTTGACTTGGAAAGTCATGCTGATAGTTGGCTCATCTACTGAAAGCTCAGGTAATGCTTCTACTTTATCAGGGCTACATAAAGTGTCTGATATATTCAAACCTTCCATACCTGTTACACAAACGATATCACCAGCTTGTGCTTCTGGTACTTCAACTCTTTCAAGTCCCATATAACCTAATATTTGTAATATTCTACCATTACGAGTTTTACCATCTTTACCAACAATAGTTACAGGAGTATTTGTTTTAACCTTACCTCTTTGGATACGACCAATACCAATAGTTCCTGTGAAATTAGAGTAATCTAGTGAAGATATCTGCATTTGGAATGGGCCATTTTCATCAACATTTGGATGCTCAACATTTTCAACAATAGCTTTGAAAAGATCTGTCATATCTTCTTTTTTCTCACCAAGCTCATTTGTTGCCCAGCCATTGATAGCAGAAGCATAGATAATAGGGAAATCTAACTGCTCATCTGTAGCACCTAATCTATCAAATAGATCAAATACTTGATCAACAACCCAATCAGGTCTTGCACCATCTCTATCAATTTTGTTGATAACTACGATAGGCTTTAGACCTTTTGCAAAAGCTTTTTCTGTTACGAATCTTGTCTGAGGCATAGGGCCATCAACAGCATCAACTAATAGTAATACTGAATCAACCATTGATAATACACGTTCAACTTCACCACCAAAATCAGCATGCCCTGGAGTATCTACGATATTGATTCTATAGTTATTCCACTTTAACGCAGTGTTCTTAGCAAGGATTGTAATTCCTCTTTCTTTTTCAATGTCATTTGAGTCCATGACTCTTTCAACTTCTGGACCACGAGTATTCAATGTACCAGACTGTTGTAATAATTTATCAACCAACGTAGTTTTACCATGATCAACGTGGGCGATAATTGCAATATTTCTTAAATTTTCAATCATTCAGTTTACCTATTTTTATAAAATCACCAACAATTATAGACTAATAAAGAGCAAAAGTACCTAAAAACTTAGGGCTTACTTTGAAAGAGCTTCATTATTTTTGTTATAACCATAAACAAAAATAATGAAACAGAAAATATTAAATGCTGTTGTCACTATTACATAAAATATTGAGGGGAAAAAACCAAAGCTAATACTAAAGTAAAGATTCATACATGCTATTTGAAGCGAAGAAATAGCATTTAATAGAAGTCCTAGGATATAGCCAAAGGCCAATAAGGTGCTACCAATAAATACTAGAATCCCAAAAAAATAAGAAATAATCATAATAGTATTGTAAGTAGGCGATATAGTTAGGTTTATATAGCTAAAAAATATCATAAAAATCATTGATAATATGATTATAGTACTAGCTTGGCGTAGATTTATTTTTTGTTATTTTTTGTGGAGCAATATTAATTTTATTAGTAATAGTTATAGCTAATATAGGTAAGCTTAAATCATTAAAGAATGGTTTTAAGTTTTTAATAAAATCAAAGATACTATAACTATTAAAATTATAAAAGCTAATAAAACCCATAAACGTTGCTAAAAAGTAAAAATACCATGCATCCTTTTTAAAAAAGATAATTCTAATAGCAAAGATCAAGCCAAAGATCTGAACCAAAGTTTGAAGTATATAGAAGCTAATACCACCTTGCATGATTTCTTTTAAAATCTTAACCTTATTTATCTATAGTATAGAAATATAATTATTTTAGAAAATTATTTTTCATATAATGTGGGGTTAATATATCTTTTTTGTTAGAATAAATATGTATTTAGAGTATAGAAAATAATAGGTAATGCTTAAAAAAATAAGAGCAGTATTAAAAAAAAGAAATTCGTATAATAATTCATATACAAGTGAGTTGATATCATCTATTCATAGAGCAGATATTAAGTCAACCATACTTTCAATAATATGGGCAGCTGGACCTGTTACAGTCATAGCTATTACTTTGGGGTATTATCTTAGTCATGGTTCTAGAGTACCTATGGTTACAGTTGCATACTTTTCTTTATATGTTTTTTTTTGTTGGTTTAGTTGGGTTTGTAAGTAAAATTATATTTGATTCAATCAAACATCGTAAGCAAGAACAAATGCAAGATAGATTCTTGGCAGTAATGGAAGAGTCGTACCAAAATTTATATTTATCCAAAAAAATGAATTTAGCTAATTTAACTGATCAAGCAAGAGATAATAGATTAGCGTATGAAATTCTTTCAAAATCTCATCCTACTAGTAAGGAGATATTTTATATCTTTAATCTTCATTTTAGTAAAGAAATGGCAGAATTTGCTGAAATTATCTACTTACACCAAGAAAATGGTTTTCCAATTGATAACTATGATAATAAACGTAAGTTAAGAAAGTTTTACAAGCAAATAGTTAATAATCAGAATATTCCTATAGATTTGAAGAAAAAGTTTTTAAAAGCTTTGATCGGAGAATATTCGGATTTAAAACAGGGCCTTGAGAGAAAAGCAGGTTTTTTGACAAAAATTTATAATAGTGCAGGGCAATACACTCTTTTTGATTTAGATGATGCTAGTAATGCAATTACTCTTTTTATTGAACTACTGTCAGGTAGGAAGATATATTATTTTAAAACTATTTCAAAATTTGAAGATATTAAAAAAGATTATCTATTTACATCAATAGAGAATTTGAGAAATAAAATAACTCAGAAGTATAACCATATTCTAGGAATTTATAAGCAATGTTTTTTATTGATGTCTGAAGTGGCACCAAACCTAGAATTAAGGGAGATTATTAATATAACAGAAGATGTTGGAAGTAATGTTTCTCAGCTAGATAATGCAATAAAACAACTACATGTCAAAAAACTAGCTAAAGATGTTAGAAGACAAATTCAGCAAAATAGAAATAGGTTTAATCAGAATGTTCGTATTATTAAAACTTTACTTAAGCGATTATCTGTCTTACTAAATCAATGGCGATCACTAAGTTTTGATAAAGATGAAAAATTAAATAAAAATGTTGAGCATGAGTTGGCATATGTTTATCTTGAGGAAAAAATGAGAATGTCTATAGCTTATGAAATGTTTGAATATATTAACTATGAGCATGACTTTGCAACAAGAACAGAACAAATAAAAGCATATGCAAGACAAATAGTTAAAATTTTACAAGAACCTTTAAGTCTAGAAGATGCTCCTGTATTAACAGCTATAGAAATGTCGAATAGAGCGAATTTAAGTAGTATAAAACTAACAAACTCAACAGCACAAAATTAAATACAACTTATAACTTATGTAGGTCAGTTAAGACAAATATTTCTGAAATTAGGCGTAGGATAAATAGAGTTTTGGTTGCTCAATATTTATAACATATTTTCTAATAATCTATTATATCTGTTTATCATAGTTATATTACCTGATGTGCCACCACAATGAATATATATGATTGGTTTAGGAAGTTTATTATAGTTTTCTAGAAGTACGCGCCAAGCTATTGGGTCATAAAGTAAGTCAAATTCTATATTTGTCTGTTGGAGAAGTCTTTGGAATATCCTATAGTTTTCTAAACTAAGATTACCAAATGTAGCTTCAAATTTAGGTTCTATTACTTTAGGAAATTTTAAGTTCTTATCTATATATTCAAATTGTTGCTTTAAATATTGAGAACTGCCAACGCAGGGAACTGTATAGATTTTATTTGGTAGATATTTCTCTAGATATAATGCGGTTGTACCAGTACCTGAAGCTACTATTACACTGTAGTTTTGTATAGCATTATTTTGACAGTATTTTTTAATTTCTTGAGCACATTCAGCAATACCTTCTTCTGCAAGATGATTTCTACCTCCTTGATCAAATAAGTAAACACTTTTATCAAGTTGATAATTCTTTTGTATATTTTCTAGATTTAGAGTTTTATTAGTTTCAAATAGCTGCATGCTATTTTCTAATGCTAACTTTAGATTACCATTTTTATTTTGCTTAAGAAATTTTGATAGAGGTTTTACCCAATAGTGGAAGCCCCAATTTTTAATTTTAGCTAACTGTGACAGAGCTAGCATAAAGTTAGATTGGTTACCACCAAAAGATATAATAGTTTTGATATGAGAATACTTGTTTGGATTGTTTAAAATATAGGCAAGTTTTCTTGCTTTATTTCCTGAAAAGATTGGATGGTTTAAATCATCTCTCATTATTATGAAGTCTTTATCATCAAAAGAAATCTTCTGAAATAGAGATGATGACATTTACTATTCTTCTAAAAGTTCAAACTCATCTTTGCCAACCCCACAATCTGGACATTCCCAGTCTTCTGGAACATCTTCCCATTTAGTGCCTGGCGCAATATCATCTTCTGGCCAGCCTTCAGCTTCATCATAAATTAATCCACAAACGATACAAATGTATTTTCTATATTCCATAGTTTTATAAAGATATTTAAATATAAAAGTTGAGCTATTTTATCATTATAAAAAGCTGATATCTAGCTTAGTAATACGGAGTTTTTAAAATACTATATTTTTGAATCATCAATGCCAATTTTGCGTGACTTATTTGAAAAGTAAACGATTTTTTGATCAATAAATATGTCAGAGATATCTCTTGGAATATCTTTATCCAGATGTCTTCGAATCAGACGATAGAAAGCATCCTTATCTGTTTCATTAAAGTGTTTCTTAAATGATCTATTAACTACACTATCATAACAAGATAGAAACTTTTTGATACGTACTTTAGGGTCTGTATTGCTTGTGCCAGTATCACATTGTGTTGGTGCTGTTGTAGCTATATTGAATCCTTTACGAGTATAGTAATAAGAGATACCTTTGAATATTCGATCATTGCTATATATTGTAATACTAAGGTAAGTACGAAAGTCTCGATATCTTTCGACATATTCACCTACCTTAGCACATATATAGCCATCCATATTATCTTTGTTACCTTCACCGTAGATTATAGGGACAAGTTCGAAGTTTTTGTAGATTTCAGTTTTTTTGAAGTTTGACTCTAATTCCTGGCTATTGGTAAAGATTATAACTCTATCAAAATTATTCTCAGAGATACGTGAAAAGTTATTATAGTTTTCTGAATCAACTATTGCTAATTTAAGATATTCCATGATTTTACCATTTGTGTATCTTTATATTTATTTTAACCTAAAAGCTATTTAAAGTCCGATATTTTGTTAAAATGATACTAAAACAGTAAAGTATATTTACATATATGATAAATCTTAAACATACATATACTCAGTTATCAGAAGAGTTTTTTTCAGAACAATCTGTCTATAAATATCCAAATGCAAAATTGTTACTTTTAAATGAAAACTTAATAGATGATTTAGATTTGAAAATATCTGATTATAACGAAGAAGATTTATTAAAATTTTTATTAGGATATGATAGTAAAAATCCAATTTCTCAAGCATACGCAGGTCATCAGTTTAGTAATTTTACAATGCTTGGAGATGGTAGAGCTATATTGATAGGAGAATATCAAAACTCAAAAGGAGAGTTTGTTGACTTCCATCTTAAAGGAGCAGGCTTAACTAAATTCTCAAGAGGAGGTGATGGAAAAGCTGCTTTAGGACCGATGCTTAGAGAATATGTAGTTAGTGAGGCTATGCATAATTTAGGCATACCAACTAGTCGTATTCTAGCTGTTATAAGTACTGGTGAAAATATTCAAAGAAATAGTCTTGAACAAGGAGCAATTGCAGTAAGAGTTGCAAGTAGTCATATACGGGTTGGTACATTTCAATATGCTGCAATGTTAGGAGAGACATATTCGCAAGAGTTGCTTGATTATACTATTGATAGGCATAAGATTTCTCATAATGATAATAAAGTGTTAAGCTTGCTTGATTATGTTATAGACAGACAAACTAGTTTGATTACTGAGTGGGAGAGAGTAGGTTTTATCCATGGGGTTATGAATACAGATAATATGACTATCTCAGGTGAGACTATTGATTATGGTCCTTGCGCTTTTATGGATACATATGATCCCGAAACTGTATTTAGTTCTATTGATAGAAATGGCCGTTACGCATTTGCAAATCAGGCATCTATAGCTGGGTGGAATATAGCAAGACTTGCAGAGAGTTTGTTAAAGTTGATTTCTTCAAATGAAGAAGAGGCTATTAAATTAGCTCAACAAAAACTACAAGATTATTCAGAAATCTATAAAACTAAATGGAAAAAAATATTTCTTAATAAATTAGGCTTGGATACTCAGCCTGATAATTGCGATGAAATTATTTCAAATTTACTTGTAGATATGTTTAAAAATAAACTTGATTATACAAATACATTTTATGATTTAGCATATGGTAATGTTGAGAGTTTAAAAGCAAAAGGGTTAGGTTATTGGTTAGAGTCATTGAAAAACCTAGATTTAGATTATTCGATAATGCAAAAATCTAATCCAGTTATTATTCCGAGAAATCACCAAGTCGAAAAAGCTATAAAATCAGCAGAAAATGGGAACTTTGGAAATATTTATAATTTATTAGATGCTACAAGAAAACCTTATGAGTTTAGTGAGATAAAAAGTAAATACATTGCTGAGCCAAGAGATGAGGAAAAAGTTGAATTTACTTTTTGTGGGACTTAATTATTTTTTAGTAGCTTTTGTAGTTCTATCAACAATAATAGCTGTAGTCATAGTTCCATGAATATTTAGAGGTGTTCTAAAGCTATCAATAATTGCATCAACACCTATTATTAAAGCAATCATCTGCCAAGGTAATCCAAAGTAAGAGAAAACTACACCAGCTGCAACAAAAGCTGTTCCTGGAATTCCTGAAACTCCTAATGAAGCAAGCATACAAATAACAGAGATTAGTAAAACTGTTGAAAAAGTTATATCCATACCTGTAGCATTCATTGCCATAATGGCTAATACTGCAGGAAACACACCGGCACAACCATTCATTCCTAAAGTTGTTCCCATTGTAGGAGCAAATGTTGCAATACTACTGGAAGTACCATATTTATTTAATCCATCTATAGAAAGAGGTAGAGTTCCCATACTTGATCTAGAAGTTGCGGCAACAACCATAGCTTTCCAGATACTTCTATAAAATCTAACAATATTTGTTCTAAATATAACAAGTAATATAATATGCATTACTAAGACTATTGCTAAAGCTATATAACAAGTTAATATGAAGTACAGAACTGTAGATATGCTATTTTTATCAAGCTCAATACTCATCTGAATCATTAGCCCTAACACACCATAAGGAGTAATAGCAATAATCATTCTTGCTAATTTCTTAATCACAAAAAATGCTGAGTCTATAAAATTAATAAACGGGGCTGCTAGTTTACTATCTTCACGGTGAGCTATTAGCATAGCAAAGCCAAGTAATATGGCAAATATAACAACAGCCATTACATTATTGTTAGTCATCTGATTAAAGATATTGTCAGGTAAAAATCCTAATATAGTCTGAGATATTGTTGAAGTTTGCATATCTCTACCAGCACTACCAGTAATAGAGGCTATATCAATACCATGACCTAGATTCATTATAATAGCAACTATAGCACCAATTGCAGCACTTATACCTGTTAGGACTAATAATATGGCAATTGTCTTATATGCAAATTTTATAACATAAGATCCTTCATAATTCTTAAGATTTATTATTGAATGAACTATCGATGTTAATACTATCGGAATAATTAGCATTTTAAGTAAAGATATATAACCATCAGCTAAAATATTACTGATTTGTATAAATGCAGAACTATGGTGGTTAACAAGATTGTAGATGATACCAATCACAATACCAACTACTAGAGCAAGTATTGTTCTAAAGTTAAAACTAAAACTTTTGATTTGTAAGACTACTAACATAAGTAAGGCAAGAATAAGTATAAATGTCATACGTAAACCTTCGAATTAGAAATTAATAAGAAAGAGATTTTAGCATACTTTACTAATTTAGTATATTAAGAAAAATATATATAAACTTTGAGCTGCCTAAAATTAGAATGTATTTTTTTTAAAATGAATACTATAATGAGGATATTGAAGTTTTTATGTGTAATAGATATGTCAGAAACACTTATGTATCAAGAAGCTAGCAGTAGCTTTGAGAAAGTAGCAAATCAGCTTAGTCTAAATCAAGAAATAGTCAAAAATATTGTTAGACAATTAAAAGAAAAAAAAATCAAGAGAATAATAACTATTGCTAGAGGTAGCTCAGATTGTGTTGCTAATTTTGCAAAGTATTTATTTGAGACACAATTAGGGTTTAGTGTTTCTTCTTTGCCACCATCAATTACAACAATATATGGTAAAAATATAGGCGATGAGAAAACTTTAGCAATAGGTATTTCACAATCAGGAGGTTCTCCAGATCTGAAATTAGCTTTAGAAGGGTGTAAAAAAGCAGGATGTACAACTCTCGCTATTGTAAATAAAGAAAAGTCTCCTTTAGCTGATTGTGCAGATTTAGTTTTGCCAGTTAGAGCAGATGCAGAAAATGCTGTAGCAGCTACTAAAAGTGTCATAACTTCTCTGGTAGCTTTAGTTAGTATTGTTGCAGAATATAATCAAGATAAAGCTTTAATAGATAATTTAGAAAAGTTACCTAAAGCTCTTAAAGATAGTCTAAAGTCAGATTGGTCAAGTGCTATAAAAGAGTTAAAGGTAAGTAAAAACATGTTTGTAATAGGTCGAGGTTTTGGCTTTCCTATTGCTCAAGAAATGGCCTTAAAACTTAAAGAAACTTGTGGTATACATGCCGAAGCATTTAGTTCAGCAGAAGTTTTACATGGCCCTTTTGCATTAATGACAAGAACATTTACAACATTTACTATTTTACAAAATGATGAAAGTGCTAAAGGTACTCATGAAATAGTCAAAAAAATGACAGATCTTGATGTAAAAACAATATGTGCAACTACAGAGCCAGAATCAGCAGCAAAATTTCATTTACATGTTGATGTTGAAATTCATCCAATACTTCAGACGGTTGTATTATTACAAGAGTTTTATCTTATGGTCAATCAGTTAGCAGTATCATTAGGGCTTGATCCAGATAGCCCAAGTAACTTAAAAAAGGTTACTGAAACTGTTTAATCTTTTTTTAAATAGTTTATTTTATAAAGTAGTTAATTAGAGCTAATGGAGATATTAGTATGAAAGAGCGTAGTAAGTTCAAAATTTTTATGGTTATATTTTTCTCAGCAATGGGAGGTATGCTGTATGGTTATGATATTGGTGTTATAAATAGTGCATTTTTATTTATTAAAGATGATATCCCAATGACTACATTTGAAACTTCTTTATTAGGTGGATCCGTTCTATTTGGAGGAGCATTTGCTATTTTAGTAGCGGGTGTGATGGCAGATATTATCGGTAGGAAGAAGACATTAATAATATCAGGACTTATTTTTATAATTTCGGTGATAATTATATATTTAGCTCAAAGTTATTCAGTTTTACTTTTAGCTCGTCTAATACAAGGGATATCTGTTGGATTTATAACTATAACTGTTCCTTTATATTTAACTGAGGTGGTACCTGGTGGAATAAGAGGTGTTGCAGTAACACTTTTTCAATTGTTTTTAACAGCTGGTATCTTAATATCAAACTATATAGGCTTGTTATTCTCATCAACTCATGATTGGCGTGGAATGTTTTTAACAGCATTATTTCCTGCGATTATATTTTTTACAGGAAGCTTTTTCTTAACTAAATCACCTAGGTGGTTGTTAATGATGGAAAAAGAGCAAGAAGCTAAAGATTTACTAACTCAGTCTATTGGTGCTGAGGAGGCTGCTCAACAAATTGCTGAAATTAAAGCCGTAATTTTGAAATCTAAAGAAGAGGGAAGTATTTGGCAAAAACTATCTCATAAACATTATTTAGTTCCTGTATTATTAGTTTTTTCAATAGCGGTACTACAACAGTTGACAGGTATAAATAGTATATTGCAGTTTTCATCAACTATGCTTAAGGAGTCTGGTCTTGGGTCTGATTATGCGGCTATACTTGGTGGAGTAACTATTACTGCAATAAACTTTTTAGCAACACTTATAGCGGTGTTCATAGCAGATAAGTTAGAAAGAAAGTTTATGGCATCTTTTGGAACTTTTATGGTAGCAGCTTCTTTAATTGTAACAGGGCTTTTAGCATTGTTTCTGCCAATTGGAGAATTAAAAGGTGTGATCTTGCTAATAGGGTTTTTATGTTTTATATTCTTCTACGCAATTGGCCCAGGAGCTTATATTTGGGTAATTATGTCAGAGTTGTTGCCTAATGGTATCCGCAGTAAAGCTTTAGGAATAGCATTATTTCTGAATAGCATGGCATCAGCAATATTAGCTTCTGTATTTTTACCGATATCTAATGCGTTTGGTGGAAGTAGTATGTTATTCGTATGTGGTGTATGCTCTTTGTTATATAGTTTTATAGTATTAAAGTTTGTTCCTAAGACTACGGGACGTTCATTAGAAGATATTGAAAAAGAATTTATGAAATAATATTGATTTACAGCATCTTATATTATATTCTCATCATCTAGATTACTTTGATATGTTCTTTATCAAAGCGTAAGCGTAAGCGTAAGCGTTAACGTTATCCAACGCATAGTTTTTAATTAAAAGGTAGTCCTTCACGGGATTACTGTAACTATGCATAAAAGGATAACTACAATGATTCAAAGAAAAAATATAATTTCACTTATAATAGCAATAGCTTTTTTTATGGAGATGCTTGATAGCACTATTGTTGTCACAGCGGTACCCAAAATGGCTGATTATTTTGGTATAAATTTTAGTTATATAAATTTAGCTATTACAGCTTATGCTACATCAATAGCTGTTTTTTTACTAATAGCACCATGGGTTAGTAATAGAGTTGGCGATAAAAATACATATGTTTTATCGATTGCTATTTTTAGCTTAGGCTCTTTATTGTGTGGCTTAAGTACGAATATACTAATGCTAGTGTTTGCGGAGGTTATTCAAGGAATTGGAGCTGCGCTTATGGTACCTGTTGGTAGAACCATAATATTTAAGCAGACTCCTAAAGATCAATATCTTAAAGCAATTGCATGGATGGTGTGGCCAGCATTAATAGCACCAGTTATTGGTCCAGTTTTAGGTGCATATATCGTAAAATATGCGAGCTGGAGATATATGTTTTTTATAAATATTCCGATAGGTGTTGTGTCATTTATTTTGTCTATTTTTCTGCTAAACAATACAAAAACCTCAGATATTGAAAAAAAGGCATTTGATTTTAAAGGTTTTATAATCTTATCTATATTAATTATCTCTGTGATTTTCCTACTTGAGTCCTGCTTAAAAGATTCAATCTTTAGAAGCTATAGATCTATATTCATAGTTAGTTTGATTATTACATTAATATTGAGTGTTATACATTATAAAAAATCAAAAAATCACATAGTAAATATTTCAGCTTTCAAAATACATAGTTTTAGAAGTTCTATTATAAACTCTACATTCTTTAGAATAACAACAGGAGCTATGCCTTTTGTTATACCTTTATATTTTCAACAAGCTTTAGGTTTCTCAGCTATAAAAGCAGGAAGCTTGTTGTTAATAATGTTTGTTGGTAACTTAGGAGCCAAAGTATTTGTAAATCGTTTGATTAAAATGTTTGGTAGTGAGTTAGTAATATCTGTAGGAAGTATTGTGCAGATGATAAGTGTTGCTATGATACTAACAATAATACAGACATCATCTTTATTTTATATTAGTATAGTTTTGCTTATAAATGGTGCTATAAGATCAGTTTTATTTACAGCGTATATGTCTAGAGTATTCATTGATGTACCAAAACCTAACCTTAATGATGCAAACGCAATTAATAATATATTATTCCAACTAACTTTTGGAATGGCAGTTTCACTTTCTGCAATATTATTAAACTGGTTTTTTAATGACTTTAGTATAAATACAGCATTTGATATCACAATTATTATATTTGCTATTTTGGCTTTTATCCCAGTGATATTAGGTTTTTTCTTTAAAAAGAATATAACTAAGCAGGATTATCTATATCAATAAATTTAGTTTCTAAATTAAAGTTTTCTTCTAGTAGTTTAGCTATAGCTTTTGCACCTTCTTTTTCAGTAGCATGATGGCCAGCTGCTATATAGTTTATTCCTAGTTCACGAGCTATGTGTGTAGTTCTTTCTGATATTTCACCAGATATAAAAGTATCAGCTCCAGCATTATAAGCATATTCTATAAAGTCTTGAGCCCCACCAGTGCAGATAGCAACTTTTTTATTTTGATTTTTCGCATTTATAACAGTAGGTTGTCTATTTAGTTTTTCTTCAATAAGCTTACTAAAGCTATTTAAGTCTAGATCACAGTTTGCTATTACAGAAATATCGGGTTTAGATCCTGTTTCAAAGAATTCTATATCTGTTAGACTTAGTTTCTTTGCTAAAAGAATATTGTTACCAATCTCTTTATGGCTATCTAGTGGTAGGTGGTAGCCAAAAAGGTGTATACCATTTTTTATAAGTTTTGCGATGCGTTCATATTTCATGCCAACTATAGGGTAACTTTCACCTTTCCAAAAATAACCGTGATGAACAACAATAGCATCAGCATTTTCTTGTATTGCATTATCAATAAGATCTTGACATGCTGTGACACCAGTTATAACTTTTTTAACATCTCTATCTCCTTGTACTTGAAGGCCATTAGGAGCGTAGTCTATATAGTCATTTATTTTAAAGTAATTATTTAAGAAATTTTCTAAATCTTTAAAGTACATAGGTCTGAAAAATCAACTTTATAATGGTATAATCTTACATTGTATATTTTCGTATGATTATTTGAAGTATAAATATATTTTTTTGGAACTTTTATATGAATAAAACAAATGTTGTGAAAGTCGGTGATGTTCTAATTGGAGGAGATAATCCCGTTGTAGTTCAGTCAATGACAGACACTTATACCGCAGATATTGAAAAAACAGTTAAGCAAATTTTAGCGCTTCATAAAGCTGGAAGTGAGATAGTCAGAATTACGGTTAATGATGAGCCAGCAGCAGCAGCTGTTCCAGAGATTGTCAAAGAGTTAGCAAAACATGATTGCCATGTGCCAATAGTAGGAGATTTTCACTATAATGGTCACACACTTTTAAGTAAATACCCAGAATGTGCTAAAGCATTAGCAAAATATCGTATTAACCCGGGTAACGTAGGTTTTGGTAAGAAAAAAGATACACAATTTGCTGAGATAGTAAAAATAGCTATAGAAAATGATAAACCTGTGCGTATAGGTGTAAATTGGGGTAGCTTAGATCAAGCTCTTTTAGCTAGATTGATCGATGAAAATAATGCTCAAGAGCATCCATTGAGTTTACAGCAAATTATGCATAAAGCTTTGATAACATCAGCATTAGAGAGTGCTAAATATGCTGAAGAACTTGGTCTATCTAAAGATAAAATTATAATATCTTGTAAGGTTAGTGAAGTCCAAGATTTGATAGCAGTGTATCAAAAATTATCAAAAGAGTGTGATTATGCGTTGCACCTGGGTCTTACAGAAGCTGGAATGGGTATCAAAGGTATTGTAGCTAGTGCTGTTAGTTTAGGTATATTATTACAACAAGGTATAGGTAATACGATACGTGTATCTTTAACTCCAGCTCCAAATGCTCCACGTACAGAAGAAGTTAGAGTTTGTCGCGAAATATTACAAAATTTAGGCATGAGAACATTTACTCCAAGTGTGACATCGTGTCCTGGTTGCGGTAGGACTACTAGTTCATTTTTTAGAGAGCTAACTAGTCAAGTAAAAGAGCATCTAGATGAAAAAATGCACCAATGGAAAGAGCAATACAAAGGTGTCGAAAGTATGAAAGTAGCTGTAATGGGATGTGTTGTAAATGGTCCAGGAGAGTCTAAAAATGCTGATATAGGTATTAGTCTTCCAGGTAGTGGAGAGTCACCTGTTGCACCAGTTTTCATTGATGGTAAAAAAGCTCATACATTAAGAGGAGATAATATCTCTGGAGAGTTTATTGAGATTGTTGAGAATTATGTAAAAAACCGTTATGGTTGTGAATAATCTAAAATAGGTATTTAGAACATGTCAGTAGTTTTTGTTAATACACCATTTACTAGGCTTAAATTAGGTTATACCAATAATACACAAGGCTTTAGTAAAGAAAAATATGCTAAGTTAAATCTATCAGATAATGTTGGGGATAAGCACTTAGTTGTAGAGAAAAATAGGAATCTATTTAAGTCATATGTGAATGCAGATGTTAAATGGTTAAAACAAAATCATACAAGTATTGTTAAAAGCTTTGATGAGTATGACGGTGATTTTTGTGATGCTATTTTTACGGATAAACCTAAGCAGGCATGCGTTGTTTTAACAGCAGATTGTTTACCAATAATCTTATTTGATAAAAGAATGACAAAAGTCGCAGCAGTACATGCAGGATGGAAAGGATTATCCAAAGGTATATTAGAAGAAACACTAAAAGAGTTTGTCGGTCTTGATGTGATTGCATGGCTTGGTCCTTGTATTACAGAGCCATATTATGAAGTTGGTAAAGATGTTCATGATAAGTTTATACAGCAGCATGAGAATTTTGGTCAAGCTTTTAGGCAAAAAAGTGAAGGCAAATATTTATTTGATATCAAGTTTATTGCTAAACAAATATTAAATGATAATCATTGCTTTGATATAGTTGATTCTGGGTTATGTACATATAGTAATAAAAGGTTTTATTCTTATCGTAAACAGGGCATAACAGGTAGACAAGCAACATTTGTGTGGTTTGAATAAGTTAAAAAGAGTTATTAAGGGAAGATAAATGTCTGAGAAATTGCAAGTTTTAAAAGAGATTATGAAGGAAAAGGGGTATGATTTTTATTTAGTTCCTTCTACTGATGATCATAATAATGAATATTTACCAAAATGCTGGCAGTATCGTGCTTGGATTAGCGAGTTTGATGGTTCTGCTGGTGATGTCTTAGTGACAATGGATAAGTCTTTTTTATCGACTGATGGTAGATATTTTTCTCAAGCAGAAGCTCAATTAGATGAAAAATATTTTACTTTATTAAAACAGACTGGTTATGAATCAAAAATTGAGGAATGGCTAAAAGATAATTTTAAAGATAAAACTTTAGCTATAGATCCTAAGAAAGTTGGTATTAGTAGAGCTGAAAATTTACTTGCCATGGCAGGGAAATGTGGTGGTAAGGTTGTCTTTGATACTGAAAATCTAGTTGCAAAAGCTCAACAAAAGCTAAATCAAGAAACTCCTATTCCGACAGAAAAGGTTTTTGTGCATGAAATTCAGTATGCAGGACAATCTGTTGATTCAAAACTGAAGAATATTAGAAGTTATTTAAAATCTATAAAGGCAGAATGTCTAATCGAAACAAGTTTAGATTCTATTATGTGGGCCTTGAATATAAGAGGTAGGGATGTAAAAAATACACCTTTAGCAATTTGCTATATGGCTATAACAGTTGAGAGTACTTTTTTATATATTGATGAATCTAAAATTACTGAAGAAGTACGCGATCATCTAACGCAAAATAATGTTGTAATACTGAATTACGATGCGTTCTTTAATGATTTAAAGAGATTTGCTGCAAAATTTGTAATTGATAGGAATGTTGCTAGTTATGCTGTCAAATTAGCAGTAAATGAAAATGAGCATAGCCAATTAATAGAAGGTAATAACCCTATTATTATAAGCAAAGCTCTAAAAAATTCTATAGAAATAAATGGAGCAAAAGATGCACATGTGAAAGATGCTGTTGCATTTATTAAATGGTGGTATTGGATGGAAAATAACTACCAAGGTACTACTGAATTAGATGCTATTGCAAAGCTAGTTGAATATCGCGCACAACAAAAAAATTATTTAGAAGATAGTTTTGATTATATAGCTGGATATGCTGAGCATGGTGCTTTACCACACTATAGTGCTACAGAAGCGTCAAATAAAGAAATCAAAGATGATGCACCATTTTTATGTGATTCTGGAGGGCAATATAAAGAAGGTACGACTGATGTAACAAGAGTATTACACTTTGGTAGACCATCAAAAGAGCATAGAAGATACTATACATTGGTTTTAAAAGGGCATTTAGGTCTTGGTAGAGCAGTGTTTCCTAAAGGAACAACGGGATCTCATCTTGATGTGCTTGCTCGTGAGCATCTATGGCATTTTTGTTCTGACTATAGTCATGGGACTGGTCATGGTGTTGGAAGTTTCTTGGGAGTACATGAAGGTCCTCAAAGAATAAATTCTTCTTCAAAAGTAGAGTTAATGCCTGGCATGATACTAAGTAATGAACCAGGAGCATATTTTCCAGGTGAGTTCGGTATTAGAATAGAAAACTTATGTTATGTAAAACAACGTAATCAAGAATCTCCTACAGGCCATGGACAGTTTTATTGTTTTGAAGATCTAACTTTGATTCCTTATGAGTATAAATTGATTGAAACTTGGATGTTGACATATACTGAGAAAAAAACAATTAATAATTACTATAGTCGAATCAGAAAAGAGGTTTTACCTTTAATTGAGGAACAAGAGATTAAAGATTTCTTACTGTTTAAAACAAGACATATTAAATAAGCATGAGTGAGAAGAAGAGTCCTCCTAAGAATAGCAAAAGTTCTACTTTTAAATTTATAAAGATATTTATATTTCTAGGCTTAGCTATTGCTGGTGGTTTTTCAGGAACCTTTTTTGATAAATATGACCTAAAAGAAAAATTTATAACTTTTAGACATAATGTTTATAACTATTTTTCAAGTGAGCCAGTAAGAGATAACTATACTGCAAAAGATAATGAAAATATTGTAGCTAAGTTCTTTTCTCAAAGTGATGAAGCTAAAAAACAACAAGCTAATCAATTTGATGATCTAAAACAATATCCACCAGAGAGATCTTTACCTGCTGTTACTAATTATTGTCATGATTTCTTAATTTATGGCAATCCTAGTTATAATGTAACAAGTGGCTTAGGCCAAGCTAATCTTTATCTGTGTAGAGATGGCTATGTAGTTGGTTATAATTATCAAACTAAAGAGGCAAGTTGGGTAGCTTTTAAATTAACAAAAGCAAAAATTGCCAATAAGCTTAAAAGAGATGATAAGTTTAAAGAAGATGATGATGTTCCTTTTGTTTATAGAGCTACATTAGATGATTATTCACACTCTGGCTATGATCGAGGGCATTTAGCATCTTATGCATCTATGGATTTTAGTAAGAAGTCTGCAGAAGAGTCTTTCTTACTATCAAATATGTCACCACAGAAAGCAGGACTTAATAGACAAGGTTGGGAAAGGCTTGAGACAGATGAGCGTATTTGGGCAAATATGTATGACAGCATATATGTTTATACAGGACCTATATACAAAAAACAAACAATCCATAAAACTATAGGAGATAATAAAATAGCTGTTCCTGACTACTTCTTTAAAATAATTTATGTACCATCGAAAAATAAAGCTATTGCTTTTGTAATGCCAAATGCAAGGGTTGATAAGACAAAGATTGCTAACTATAGAGTTTCTATAAAAGATATTGAGCAACGTACAGGGCTATATTTCTTAACTAATATTCCAGATAGAAATATGGTTGTTGATAATGTTTCATCGATGTGGCGAACTTCTTATTTTTAATCTTTAATTTGAAATATTATTAGCAACTATCTTAGCTGCTTGCTGAATAATTTTTTCATTACTTGAAGCTTTTTTATCTGTAGGATCTGTATACATCATTCCTAAAGCAAAAGGTTTGGCATTTTGTGGCCATATAATAGCAATATCATTAGTTGCACCATACTCTCCACAAGTACCTGTTTTATCACCGATTATCCAATTTTTAGGCATACCTACAGCTATTCTATTTTTACCAGTATAATTTTTTTGAAGATATTGAATAAATATATCTTTATGTTTTTTATCTAAAATATTCCCAGAAATTAGTTTATAAAGATCTGAAGTAATAGCTTTAGGAGTTGTTTTATTTATATTACTGTCCGGCGAAGTATAGTTAACTTTTGGTTCATCATTTCTTATGATAGTGTCATGGTCACCTAGTTTTCTGGTAAACTCATCGACTTTTTTAATCCCACCAATTTGTTTGACAAGAATATTTGCAGCGGCATTATCGCTAAGGATTGCAGCAAAACAAAGTTGTGAAATTGTAAGTGATTTATTAATATTTTTTCCAGTAACTGGAGTATACCCAAGACCTTTAACATCTTTTTCAGAAATTAATATTTTCTTATCTAAAAAGCCTTTATTGTGCATATCTTGTTCTAAAATCGCACCAACTAATAAAAATTTAAAAACACTACAAATAGGGAAGTGATAATTTTCATTATAGCTAAAAGAAGTTTTATTAGGGGTATTTATACTATAAACACCAAGCTTCCCATTATATTGTTTTTCTAGGCTTTTAAAAGAATCATCTGTTTGAGTATTTGCTAATAGTATAGTTGGTATTAATAGTGTGATAGAAGTAAGTAGTTTCATAGCATTTGACTTTAATATATCAAAGTGACAATAACTAAAGTTTACAATAGTAGATAATAATACAAGAAAATTTTATAGCAAAATTAAGTGTGAGGACTATTTTTGAGATTTATATTAATGTACAAAGAAGGATTCATTGGGAGAGTATCACATTATTTAAAATCAGCACCGTAAGGACTATAGTTAAAGTATGACTTATGATTTTCCTGAGCCGTCTCAAGTTTAGAAAGTGATTGATTGTATGTAGTCTTAGAGTTTTTTTTATGAAACTTATCCCATAAGTCTTTATTATAAAACTCATTTTCAGAAGAAGTACAGCTTGATAATATTGATATTATAAATAGTAAAAATACAGTTTTTTTAAACATAACTTTATGCGATACTAATTAGTAATAAATTATTGTCATTATTTTATCAGATTAAATGGGTAATAATTAGATTCATATTTTATTTTTCTTGATTATATTGTTTTATATGACGCATTTTGCTTAGCAATTTTTACTTAGTGCTATTAATTTTCCCCTATATGTTTTTTAAAAACATATTGCTATTCTAATGATCCAAGTGTTGTGTGGAATTAAAGTATATTTATGAGTATAAAAGAACGTACTTCTTTAACTGAATTAATAATAACAATAACTCTAACTACTCTTTTAGTAACTATAGCTGTTCCAGCATATGCTAGCCATAGAATAAGAAGTAAAGTTTTTTTTGAATTAGAAAAGTTGAAATCTATTACACAATATATATCAAATGACTTAGGAACTATTAGCTATTCTTTTAAAGACTTTGAAAATATACCAAGTAATTTCCATATAGAAGAAAATGGGGCAATAGTATTAAATACAAATGATATAGTCGCTAACTCATCGATAGCTTTAGTTCCAATATTGACATCCGGAGCTATTATTTGGAATTGTATAGGTAGAGGACTGAATCAATCTCAAATTCCAGAGCCTTGTAAAGTAGGTTCTTTATCTAAGCAGAAGCTTGTCGATTCATTGTATGATCCTACAACTGATACTGATATTTTTACATTTATTCGATTTGGTCGAGATGATTTAACAGCTAATTGTACTAAATATAGATGTACCATTACTGAAATTAATGGAAAAAGATGGTTAGCACAATATATAGACCAGCTTAATACTATCCAACTGTATAAAGAAGACTCTGATTATTTTATTAATTTACGTGAAGATAATCTAAACATAGATCCATCTATAGTTGATTCAGAATTACTACAACAGTTTGTTAATGAATCTATACAGTTATTTAGTAATTAAAAACAAGTGAAATAAATAATCATATAAAAATACGGGAATAAATATGATCAGTAAAGGATTTTCCATAGTTGAGCTAATGGTTGTAATAGCAATAATAGCAATAATAGCTGCAGTAGCGATACCTATATATTCAAACTATCAGATTAGGGCAAAACTATCTAGTGCAGATATTGTAGCTAGAGTGTATGTAAATGAAGTTACACATTATACTTACGAGACAGGTCAGTTTCCTGCTCAAGATTCTGAAGTTTGGGGATGTGCAGGAATAAATAAAGATAATGTTGTACAAGTGTGTAAAGAAAGAACAGATGATCAAAATGCAATTATTAAAGTTTATGTTGAACCAACGTTAGTACCAGATGTTACAGATCCATATTATCAATATGATTTGACTTTAGTAGCATAGATATTAGGAGATATATTATGATTGTTAGAAAATTAATAATTATTATTGGGAGCATTTTTTTTAGTTTGACATTTTTAAATGCTACAACTCTCGTAATAAATAAATCAGCTGGAAATATGCCTAGTAGTTTAGTTCCTGGATTATCAAATTCTGAATCTAGTAGTGGAGGCTCGGCAGGAAGTCTAGTAGACTCTTTATATGATGCGACTGCCGATGAAGATCCTTTTACATTTACTCAGAATGTTCTTGGTAATGAATACACAGGAGTTAGTGCTAACTGTACAGATTTTAAATGCGCCGTTGCTGAAATTAATGGTGAAAGATGGATGGTTCAGGAAATTGCTGCTACTAATGAAATTCATCTATACAAAGAAGATTCTGATGATTCAATTACTCTGTACTCTTCATATGAAGGTGGTACAACTGTAGATTCATCAAGAGAAGATGCCGAGCAGTTACAACAGCTTGTTGATGAATCTATAACGTTATTTAATGAAAATTAACTATATATCTATTTGTTTTAAATACCACTTATCAAGAGATACTACACAGTTACCATATTTAACTGATTCATAAGAGCCATCTTTGTAACTAGAGCTAATATCAGAACATATTTTATTACGATATTCTTTAAAGCTTTTAATATCATGGTTCTTTATGTCATTTAATTTATTATCATATTTTTGCATTTGTGATTTTAAACATTCATTTATTTCATAAGTATTGCCATCACATAGAGTACCTGCAAATATTAGAATTGGAGAAATTGTAAAGATAATAAATATTAGTTTTCTCATTATATTAAATCCTATGTTTATATTTCTAAAATATGGCTATCTAAATCAATAAAGCTATCTATTTTGTTTTTTTCTGTTGTTGTAATAAAGACTTGTGATTTTAGTCTTTTTAGATAGTTAAATAGTGTTTGAGTATGAGTATTATCTAATTCTGAAGTAATATCATCTATTAAATAGATACATTTATTTTCATTCTCTAGATTATGTATTTCACCTTGAGCTAATTTAATAGCACAAATAAGAAGTTTTTGTTGTCCTCTGGAGAAGATATCTTGTATAGGTTTATTATTTACAGTCAGTACAATATCAGCTTTATGAGGACTGTGATTTGTAGTTTTATATTTATTATCATAGTCGAATGATTCTTCAAGTACTAGTGATAAATCTTTATGCGGATTCCAACCACGGAAATACTCTATATCTAATTCTAAATTAGGATTAAATTGAGAGAGTATTTCATAAATTTTAGGCTTTAGTTTTGTAAAGTATATTTGCCTCTTGGCATCTAAAAGATTACCAAATTCACAAAGCTTTTTATCAATACTAGAGATATATGCATAAGGATAATTTTGTTTGAGAGCAGAGTTTCTTTGTTTGACAAGAAATTTAGTTTGTTGCCAGATCTTTAGAAAAGTTTTATCAAGATAAAAAGCTCCCCAATCTAACACTTTACAGCGTTGTTGAGCTCCAGAATTTATAATATTGAAACTTTCTGGATTAATTAGTTGTATTGGTAGAGTTCTTGTTATCTCAGTATGGTTTTTTTGGATTTCTGCATTTAACTTTGAAATATTATTACTATTTTTTTTACGCGATATAGAAATAGTTATTTCATCAGGATTATATGATTTTGTATAGATTATAAATTCATCAGCATCATGATTTATGATTCTATTTAGCTGAGAACTACGAAATGATCTACTATGGGACAAAAAATATATTGACTCAAGAATTGATGTTTTACCAGAGCCATTTTTACCAACTATAAAATTTATATTATCTTTAAAATCAAAACTTTTAAAAGGTATATTTCTAAAGTTTTGTAGGCGTAAGTTAGATATATACATTTTAGATAAATTCTAAGCTGGTATTATAAATTTGTTGTTTTAGTATATCAGGATTTGCATCATAAATATTGCTTAAGAGTTCAAAAATTTTAGGTATATTTTGAGGAGTATTAATATTATCTTCACAATTGTAGAGTTGCATATCAGGCGAGTCTGTTTCTAAAACAATATATTTAGAATCAATTCTTTGTAAGGTGTCTTTAAGTTTTGTCTTTGGGCGTGAGAGTATACCACCAATTCCTAGCTTAAAACCAAGATCTATATATTTTTGGGCAATATCATAACTGCCATTAAATGCATGAATAATACCACCATGCTTGAATTTTAGATCTTTCAGAGTTTTAATAACTTCATTATGTGATTTAACTGCATGGATAATAATTTTTTTATTAAGGTTCTTTGCAATACTAACTTGGGCTGAAAAAAAATCTAATTGCTTATCAAAATTCTCAAATCTTTTATCAAGACCTATTTCACCAACTAATTTTGTTGATATTTTTTGTGTATAGAGTTCTAAATCTTTTAAATCAAGCTTGGTATGTTTATTTATAAATACAGGATGTAACCCAAAACATATATGGATATTACTAAACTCTTGATTTAGAGCTATTAGATTATCCCAAGATGCTTTTTTAGTTGCTGGATTTATAAAGTATTTAATTGACAATTTATCGCATTTATTTATTAAATCTTTACGATTTTTATTAAAAACTTCAAAATCCAAGTGGCAATGAGTATCAATAAACATATATGTTTAGTTAAATTCTTTAGGTTATTAAGCTATAATATAGCTCAATATTTGAAAGAATAATACTTTATGAAATCTTGAATTTGCTCTAAGGTATATGCGTGAGTACTATGGTTGTTAAGTATTAAAGAAGAAAATAAACATTTATAAGGTTTGTAAATGAGTAAAGTTACAAAAGATTTTTTATTTGAATTAGGAACAGAAGAGCTACCTCCAAAAGCACTTAAGAATTTATCACAGTCATTATTGACTAGTGTTGAAAGTCAATTAAAAGAGGCTAAGATAGATTTTTCTGAGACAAAATGGTTTGCGTCACCAAGAAGATTATCCTTTGTAATTAAAGGCTTAGCAGAATCTCAGGATGATATTGTGGTTGAGAAGCAAGGACCTTTGGTAAGTATTGCTTATAAAGATGGTGAGCCAACTAAGGTTGGTTTAGGGTTTGCAAAATCTTGTGGAGTTGAGTTAGATCAATTAGATAAGTTAGAAACTCCAAAAGGAGATAAGCTATTTTATAAAACAACTCAATCCGGCCAAGCAACAGTAACGTTGCTTCAAGAAATTATTTCAAAAGCGCTAAAACAGTTACCAATTCCAAAAATGATGCGTTGGGGAAGCTCACCTATAGAGTTTGTAAGACCTGTACATTGGGTTTTAGCTTTGTATGGAAATGATATTGTTGATATGGAGATATTAGGTCATAAAGCATCTAATATTACTTATGGGCATAGGTTCCATCATCCAGAAGCTATAGTTATTCAAGATATAGCAGAATATGTTGATTTATTAGCAAAAGCAATGGTTCTGGTTGATTGGGGTCAACGTAAGCAAATGCTCGTTGAACAAGCAAAAACTATTGCTAAACAAAATAACTATCAAGTCGTATTAGATGATGATCTAGTTGAAGAAGTTTGTGCAATTGTTGAATATCCAAATGCTATGCTGTGTAACTTTAATCAAGATTTCTTAAGAGTTCCTCAGGAGGCTTTAATATCTTCAATGGAAGAGCATCAAAAATGTTTCGCTCTTTTAGACAGTAACAATGACTTAGTAGCTAGTTTTATAACAATTTCGAATATACAAAGCAAAAAGCCGGAATTAGTAACTACGGGTAATCAAAAAGTAATGAATGCTAGATTAGCAGATGCTGCTTTTTTCTATGATACAGACTTAAAACATTCTCTTGAAAGTTTATTGCCAAAACTAGAGAATGTAACATTCCAAAATAAACTTGGTAATATGTATCAAAAAGCTCAAAGAATAGCGTATATTTCGCAGAAGCTAGCAGAATTAAGTGAAGGTGTTGATGAACAGCAAACTTATAGAGCAGGCTTATTAGCAAAAGCTGATTTGATATCTGATATGGTATTCGAATTTACTGATCTGCAAGGAATTATTGGTAAATATTACGCAAAAGCACACGGTGAGTCTGATATTGTCGCTGAGGCTATTGAACAACAATATTGGCCAAAATATTCTGGTGCAGAGTTACCTAAAACAGATGTTGCAGCTTGTGTGGCTTTAGCTGAAAAGCTTGATACTTTAGTTGGTATATTTGGTATTGGTCAAAAGCCAACAGGTAATAAGGATCCATTTGCATTAAGAAGATCAGCAATTGGTATATTACGTATATTAAGAGATACGAATATCGATATTTCTCTAGAAAAAGTTATTGATATAGCTATAGCAAGTTATAAAGAGGTTAATAATTTAGAGTTTAAAGATGATGTGAAAGCAGAAATAATAGCTTTTTGTATAGATAGATTAAAAAATTTATATAAAGAAGAAGGCGTTACCGTAAATGTTTTTGAAGCTATTAATAATACTGATTACAGCTCCATAAAAGATTTTGCGGCTAGAGTTAATGCAGTAAATAATTTTAATAGCTTAGATAAAGCTCAAAGCTTAATAGCTTCTAATAAGCGTGTGGAAAATATTTTAATGAAGAATGCTAAAGAGGAATTTCAAGACTATGAGATCGATTTAGCTAAGTCAATTTGTAACGAATATGAGTTAGCTTTAGCTTATAGTATAGAAGAGATTACTCCAGATTTTGAAAAATATCTTAATAATAGAGAATATGGCTATGCTTTAGAATTATTGACATGCTTAGATAAAGTTATCAGTGAGTTTTTTGAGAATGTCATGGTAATGGATGAAGATATTAAAGTCAGACAAAATAGAATCTCATTACTTGCTAACATTCATAAGCTTTTCATAGGTATTGCTGACATATCTAAACTTTAAATTCTTTTTTTAAATACTCATTTCATCAATTTTTATTTTATTATACAAATATAGCTAGTATTGCTGTTTTATTAATGAAAGTATGTAAATTCAAAAAATGTTTTAGGAGCAACCCTAAAACCATGTTGTGTAGAGCTTAAAACTGGGTTTTATCGTGACAGCTATTGCCATACTGATGAGTATGATCCTACTCGTCATGTTGTTTGTGCAATAAAAGACTGTTGAATAAATCTTTCAATTTCTATGAATAGGAATATTTTTGCTATTTTTAGTAAAAACTTAGCCTT